>JBEIVK010000011.1:0-19523 GCA_040373935.1 Alphaproteobacteria bacterium | reverse complement strand
CGCCGCGCAGGCCGCCCCCTCAGGGCGCGAACACGAAGCCCGTCGGGTCGTCGTCTGCCTCGGATGCGGCGTCTCCCCAGACGCAAATGTCCACCGTGCCCTTGCCCTTCAGCAGCACCCGCGCAGGCCGCCCCGGTGGGGCCCAGGCCGGCGCCACGCCGGGCAGCGCCGCAACCCCGCCGGGCGGCGCCACCCCGCACAAGCGCGCCGCGAGGTTCACCGTGTCGCCCCAGAGGTCGTACTGGGTGCGCTCGTCCCCAACCACACCGGCGACCACGGGCCCGACGTGCACGCCGGCCCGCATGCGCCAACCGGGGTGGGCTTGGGCCACCGCAGCGTCGGCGGCCATCGCCACCGCGAAGGCGCGCGCGCCGGCGTCGGCGGCCGGCCCCAGCAGCCCGGCGGTGGCCATGAAGCCGTCGCCGATGGTCTTGATCTTGTCGACGCCGTGGGTGCGACAGAGCAGCTCCATCTCGCGGAAGACGTGGTCCAAGGCTGGGACCACCTGCTCCGGCGGGGTCTGGTCACACCACCGGGTGAAGCCCACGACATCGCAAAACAGCACCGCGACCCCATCGACACGATGCGGGGCGATCCGCCCCACCCGCCGCAGCTCTTCGGCGGCGCCGGACGGCAGGACGCTGTCGAGCAGGAGATCTGCGCGGCGGCGCTCTTCCCGCACCCGCCTCGCGGCGCGGTGCTGGCGCAGCTGGACGGCGAGGCGGGCGCGGAGCAGCTCGGGCTCCGCCGGCTTGCGGAGATAATCGGCCGCACCGGCGGCGAAGGCGGCCAGCTCGGCGTCGAGGCCAGTGGCGCCGCTCAGGAACACGACCGGGATGCCGGCGGTCGCAGGGTCGGCCGTGAGCGACGCGCAGACGGCGGCCCCGGAGTCATCGGGCAGTTGGCCGTCGAGGAGCACGATCTCGGGCGGAAAGGCCTGGTCGGCCGCCAACATCCTCCCCCGGGCGGCTGTCGTGGCGACACGGAGCGTGAAGGTGGACCGGAGGACGCCGCTGAGCCAAGTCAGGGTGTCCGGGTCATCTTCGATCAAGAGAAGTCGGGGCAGTTCCGTTACCGGCATCGACGATCCGTCGAATCCGCTATAATCCGCCGGCCCCGCCCCGCTCTGATGTTTTTCGTAGGTGCAACCACCATGAGTAGGCTAACGGAACCCACCACCGGCGAGAGCGCGGATGTCCTGCGGGGTCGCTTCGCGATCGCCGAGTCAGACCTCGCGCTTATCCGCAAGCACGCCAACAGCGTCCATGGGTCCATGGACTCGATGATCGCGGACTTCTACGCATGGATGGAGAGCCTCCCGGAGTACGGGGTGTTCTTCTCCGAGGCCGACCGCATGCGCCGGGTCCAAGGGCTGCAGCGCAGCTACTGGTCCAGCTTCCTCGCCGCAGAGGTGGACGACGCCTACATCGCGCGGCGGCGGCATCTCGGGGAGGTGCACGCGCGCATCGGCCTGTCCCTGGGCGCGTACTTCGCCGCGATGGATCACAGCCTCCACCTCCTGCTGGATCGCTTCGCGGAGGGCGTCAGCGAGGGCCACGAGCGCTTCCTGCTCGCCCGGGCCGTCACGCGGCTCATCCATCTCGACACGGCCGTCGTCGTGGAGGCCTACTCTCGGCTCACCCAGGCCCGCATCTCCGAGCAGACCCGCGCGCTCATCGAGATGTCCACCCCCGTCACCGCCTTGTGGGAGGACATCCTGATGCTCCCCGTGGTGGGCATCATCGACAGCCAGCGCGCCAACGACATGATGTCCTCGGTGCTGGCCCGCGTGGCCGAGACCCGCGCCAAGGTGTTCATCATCGACATCAGCGGCGTGTCGGTGGTCGACACGGCGGTCGCCAACCACATCATCAAGATCACCAAGGCCACCCGGCTCATGGGCTGCTCCTGCATCCTGTCGGGCCTCTCGCCCTCCATCGCCCAGACCATCGTGGAGCTCGGCATCGACGTCGGCGCCCTGCAGACCACGGCCACCCTGCGCGACGCGTTGGAAGAGGCGTTCCGGCGGGTCGGCATCGCGGTGCAGCGCACCGGCCTGCCCGGATGAGCGGGGCCTCCGCCAGCCAGGGCCTCTCCGTCAACGTCGTGTACGGAGTGCTCGTCGCCAACGTCCCCACCCCGCTCACGCGGGATGGGCGGGCCGCGCTGCGCACCGCGGTCTTGGACGGCCTGGCCGGGAGCCGCGCGCGCGCGCTGGTGCTGGACCTCAGCGCCGTGGGCGTACTGGACGACGAAGACGCCGCCCATCTGCTCGGCACCGCCCGGGCAGCCCGCCTCCTTGGCGCGCGCACAGCCGTGGCGGGTCTGGGGCCGGGCATCGCGGCGGCGTGGGCCGAGCTGGGCGTGTCCCTCGGGGAGATCGCAGCCCACGCATCTCTCGACGCCGCGCTCACGGCGCTGCGAGCGGGGCCGCGATGACGGGCGACGCCGACGAATGGTGGCTCCACGAGGAGGTGGACCTCACCATCGCCGCGAGCGAGCTGCGTCGGCGCCTGCGCGACGCCGGGTGGTCGGCGCCCCAAGCGGCGCGGCCCATCACGGTCTTCATGGAGTTGGGTCGCAACATCCTCAAGTACGCCCGCGCCGGCCGGCTGCGCGTGTGGGGGCTGCCCGGGCGCTGTCTCGGCTTGGAAGCCGTGGACCACGGCCCCGGCATCGCCAACCCCGCCGCGGCGATGACCGACCACTTCTCCACCGGGGGCTCGCTCGGGCTGGGCCTGCCAGGCGTCAAGCGCCTCTGCGAGACCTTCGAGCTGCACACCACCCTTGGGGTCGGGACCCGCGTCCGCGTGACGATGTGGGCTCGCTGAAGCTCGGCACGCTCACGGTCCGGGTCTCGGCGCACGCGCGGCCGGCCCGTGGCGAGGCGCGTTGCGGCGACGTCGCCGGGTCCTGGACCGAGGGCGACGCCCTCTGGTTTGCTCTCCTCGACGCCGCCGGCCACGGAGATGACGCCGCCACCGCGGCGGAGCGCGGCCTCGCGCTCTTGCGCACCCCCGGCGCAGCCAGCCCCGTCCACCGTTTGGGCGCCCACCAAGGCGCGTCTCTCGGTCGGCCCGTGGCCGTCGCCCTCGGTCGGCTCGGGTCCGAGGCGCCGGAGGTGGAGCTGGCCCTCGTCGGGAACATCCGCCTGCAGGTCCTGAGCGGCCCATCTGCGCCCTCCACGCACGAGGGCCAGCCAGGGATGTGGGCCGGCCACTTCCCCCGTCTGCGCCCGCTGCGTCTGACGCTCCAGCCCGGCCAGCGCGTCCTCTTGCACAGCGACGGGCTCGCGGGTGCGGCGCGCCTCGACGCCCTGCCCGCGGGCATGTCCCCACGCCCGCTGCTCGTCGCCCTGGACGAGCGCTGGGGCCGCCCTCACGACGACCTCTCCTGCCTGCTGCTGGACATCTTCGATGGAAACCGTTGGCCGTTTGCCGATTGACTCGGACGCCGCGCTCGTAGACGCCCGCGACCAGATCCTGCGGTGCGCTGCGGCGCTGGGCGCGGACCGCGTGTCCGCCACCCAGCTCGCGACGCGGGTGAGCCGGGACCTCCGTCGCGCCCCCGCCACCGGGGAGCTGCGGGTGGTCCTCGTGCAGCGCGGCGACGCGCCCTATCTGCGGCTCGACAGCGAGAGCGCTCCGCCCGATGGCTGGCCGCCGCTGCGCCTGCCGCGTTGGCCCGACAGCGCGGCGCGGGCCGCCTTGGCGCGCACCCTCGGGGACCGCCGGGTCGAGACGCTGATCGCCACGCTGGAGGCCCGCAACGCCGAGCTGGACCGCTACCGCGCCGGCCTGGAGGCCGACGTCGCCGCCCGCACCGCGGAGCTGGAGGTCGCCCGGGACAAGGCCGAGGCCGCCACCCACGCGAAGAGCGCCTTCCTCGCCAACATGAGCCACGAGATCCGCACGCCGATGAACGCGATCATCGGCCTGTCCCGCCTCGCGCTCCGCACGTCTCTCGATCCCCGCCAGACGGACTACGTCCGCCGCATCCACACCGCCGGCACCTCGCTGCTCGGCATCATCAACGACATCCTGGACTTCTCGAAGATCGAAGCCCGCCGCCTCGACCTCGAGTCCGTGGTCTTTTCGCCCCACGCGCTTTTGCAGCAGGTGGCCACGCTCACGGGCGGGCGGGCCGCCGAGAAGGGCGTGGACCTCGTGCTGGAGACGGACCCGCAGGTGCCCGAGGCGCTCCGCGGGGACCCGACACGCCTCGGGCAAGTCCTCACCAACCTCGTCAGCAACGCCGTGAAGTTCACCGACCGCGGCAGCGTGCGCGTGCGCGTGAGCATCGGAGACACGCAGGCGCCGCGGGTGCAGCTCCGCGTCTGGGTGCAGGACACCGGCACAGGAATGACGAAAGAACAGCTCACACGTCTGTTCCAGCCGTTCTCACAAGCAGACGAGAGCATCACCCGCCGCTACGGCGGCACCGGGCTCGGCCTCAGCATCAGCCGGCGGCTCGTCGAGCTGATGGGCGGGCAGATCTGGGCCGAGAGCACGGAGAACGCGGGCAGCACCTTCCAGTTCACCGTGTGGCTGGAGTCCGCGGACGCGCCGGAGCGCCGGGATGTTCCGCCGGCGCTGCGCGGGGCGCACCTTCTCGTGGTGGACGACCTCCCAAGCGCCCGCCTGACGCTCACCGAGGTGCTGGCCGGGCTCGGGTTCCACGTCACGGCGGTCGAGTCGGCCGAGGCCGGGGCGGACGTGCTGCGCCGGGGCGAGCCGCGCATCGCGATGGTGCTGCTCGACTGGCACATGCCGGGCATCTCGGGCAGCGACGCGCTGCGGATGCTGCGGGGATCCGTGCGGTCGCCGCCGCCGGTGCTCGTGGTGACGGCGAGCGGCCGGGACGACGTGTGGGCCGAAGCCGAGCGCGGCGGGGCGGAGGGCCTGCTGATGAAGCCGGTGTCTCCCTCGTCCCTCGTGGACATGATGGCGACGGCGATCGGCGCGACCACCGGCCCGTCGGGCGCCGCGGCAGAGCCGATGGACACGACCCGTCTGCGCGGCATGCGCATCCTGTTGGCCGACGACAACGAGGTCAACCGGATGATCGCCACCGAGCTGCTCGACGCGGTCGGGGCCCGCGTCGACAGCGTCGAGAACGGCGCGCAAGCCGTGGCGGCGCTCGAGAGCGCAGGGGAGCCACTGCCCTGGCATGCCGTGCTGATGGATGTCCAGATGCCGGTGATGGACGGCCACACGGCGACGGGGCTGTTGCGGGCCCAGCCGCGTTTCGCCGCGCTGCCGATCATCGCGATGACCGCCCACGCCCTGCCGGAGGAGCGGGCGCGCAGCTTCGCCGTCGGCATGAACGCGCACGTCACGAAGCCCATCGACCCCGTCGCGCTGGTCGACGTGCTGAGCCGCTGGGCCCCGCCGCAGCCGGTCGCCGCCGCGGTCGCGCCAAAGCCCCCCGAAGCGCCGCCAAAGCCCGAGACTGCCCTGCCAACGCCGATGCCGCCGCGCCTCGCGCCGGTCTGGCTCGACGCCGAGGCGGCGGTCCGCCGCGCGGCCGGCAACCGCGACCTCGTGCGCCGCCTGTTGCGCGCCTTCGAGGGTCGCCTCAGCCACCTCGCCACGCAGCTCCAGGACTGCGCAGGCCCGGGAGGGGACCGGGCGGAAGGGCGGCGCATCGCGCACAACTTCAAGGGGACAGGGGCGATGCTCGGCTGCGACGCCCTCGCGGCCGCGGCGGGGCGGGCCGAGACGGCCTTCGCGCATGACGGGGAGGATCCGTCTGCCGCCGTGAATGAGTTTGAACGAACGGTTCCGGCGACCCGCGAGGCCATTCTGCGCTGGCTGGACGAGGCCCCGCCCGAGGCGCCCGCCGCCCCGCCGGCCGCAGACCCGGGCGCGGCCACGGCCCTGGAGCGACTGCTGCGCGCAGACGACCCGGGCGCGCTCGTGCTCGCCGAGCAGCGCCGCGCCGAGGTGACGGCGCGCTTGGGGCGTGTGGACGCCGAGCGGCTCTACCAGGCGTTGCGGGCCTATGATTTCCCCACAGCCCTCAGCATCTGGGAAGCACCGGGGGCCGGCGACTAGCCCGGGGGCGCAGGCGGCGGGGCCTCGGCGGGCGGGGCGGCCGGCGCGGGGGCCGGCGCCGCCGCGGGAGCCAACGCGCCGTCCACCACCTCGTAGACCTGCTCGCGCCACGCCTTGTCTCGGCGCACGCGCACGACCAGCGTGTCCCCCCGGCGCAGGGCGCGGTACGCCTTGACCGCCGCGCCAGTGCTGCGGATCTCCCGGCCATTCACAGAGCGGATGACGTCCCCCGGCCGAAAGCCGGCCTCGCGCAAGGGGCTCTTGCAGGGGATCTTGCGAATGCGAAACCCGACGATCTCTCCGGCGCCGTTCTTGGCCCACCAGACGTCGGCGAGGGACTCCGCCCCGGACAAGTCCGCGGTGTAGCGGTCCAAGAAGGCGCGGGTGATCTGGTAGCGCCCCGGGCCGACCGCCGCGATGTCCGGGCTGTCCACCTTGCACTCCCCGGGCGCGCGCTTTTTGCCCTTCGCCTTCGCGGGGCGGCCGGCCGCGGCGACGGCGGGCGCGTCTTCCGGGGCGTCGGCCTCGACATCGGCGGCCTGCGCGTCCAGGAGCGCGTCGAGAGACGGGTCCGTCGCGGGGGCATCCGGAGCGGGCCCACCCGCGGTGCCCGACCCGCCGGGCAGGCCGGTCTCCTCGCCCGCGCCGGCGCCGCCCTCCTCCGGAACCGCCATCGCCGCGGCGTCGTCGGCCGTGTGGACCTTGGGCCCCGCGGCAGCCTCGACCGCCGGCGGCTCCGCGGCCGCGACCTCGGCCCTCGCCTTGGCACGCCGCCCGCCCCCACCGGCGAGGTGCGTGTAGGCCATCCAGCCCCCACCGAGCACCAGCACAACGCCGGCCATGAGCGCGACGCCGGCCACGATCCCAAGCAGCCCGCTGATGTCCTTTTTCTCGTCGCTCATCGCCGTCCCGCTCCCCCCGCGGTGTAGCCGCCGCTGCGCCCCGCGGCCACGCCCGCGCTCAGGTCCGCTTGCGACGCACCCAATCCCACGCTGCGCCAGCGGTGCCCTTCACGCCCTCGGCATAGCCGCCCATCGCCTCGCCGAAGCCCGGGCGGTGCGCCTCGCTGTCGCTCGCGCGGCGCGGGTAGTCGCCGCCGAGCACGCGGGCGTAGGCCCCGCTGTCCACCCAGCGGTCCAGCTCCGAGATGCGCTGCACCGGAAAGGGGTGGCTGCGCCCGACGAGCACCAAGGCCTTCACGATGGAGTCGACCGCGCCGACGTCGTCTTCGTAGCGGGCCGCCTGGTCTCGGAAGGCGTCGAGGTCAGCGCCAAGGCCGACGCCGCCCGCGGTGGCGAAAAGTGCCTCGCGCACGACCGCCACATCCTGACACGAGAGCAGCGCGGCGCGATCGGCGGAGAGTTCGGACTTGCGGTCCCACTCCAGCAAGGCCGCGGTGACCGCGAGCAGGGGGAGCCCGGCGAGCGGCGTGCCGAGGGCGAGCCCGCCCGCCTTGAGAAGCACGCGCAGCATGGTCTTGTAGAGGACGTGGTGGCTCAGGATGTGGCCGAGCTCGTGGCCGAGGATGGCCCGCAGCGGGCCCTCACCCACCTGCTGCAAGGTGGACTAGTGCAGCACGATGAAGGGCGCGTCGGCGCCCACGGCGCCTGCGCCCAGCACCGGCGAGAGCGAGACGAACAGCGGGTAGCGCCGCGGCGCGTCGAGGATGGCGAGCACCTCGTCGTAGGCGCGGTCCACCTGCGGGAATTGACGCGGCCCGACCTCCACGGCGCTGCCGCGGGTGATGGCGCGCAGAGGGCGCTCGGAGAAGAGGCCCATCGCCCAGCGAAGCACGGCGTCCAGGCCCGGTACGGAGCGCAACGCTTCGAGGGCCGCGCGGTCCGCGGGGTGCTCCCATGCGCGGGAGCTGATGTCAGGAAGGGGAACGGCCATCGGACCTCCGGCGACCTGTACGTCCGAGCGGCCCCGAGGCTTGCAGGCGCGACGGACGTTTCGGCGGAGCGTCCGGCAGGCACCGCCCGCCGACCAAACCAGCCATTCCTAACCTGTGAGGCCCGCTCACGCGGACTGTACGAACCGCACCCGCGGCCCCGCCTCGACGACGAGGCGCGGGCCCCCGGGCAAAAAGTCGCCGTCCATCATGAAGCCCACTCCTCCGCCGTCGGTGCTCTCGATCACCAGGCGACGCACCACCTCGTCTGTGACGGCCGGATGACCGATGGGCCGCGCCAGATAGATGCGCGGCAGCGCCTTCGCGACCACCTCCGCGTCGCACGCGAAGCCCAGGGCGTGCAGGTGGTCGAGGTGGGCCGGCGCCCGAAAGAACGGCCGGAACCCGAGCCCGATGTCGGCCATCGTCCCGGCCGCCACCGCAGAAAATGCAGGCGCGGCCCACTCCCGCCCGTCGGCCACCACGCGCAGCGGGTCTCGCCGGAACATCGCGGCCGCGAACGGACCGCGGGTCAGCGCGGAGGCCACGGTGCGGGCGAGCACCTTCACGGCCTTCCACGGGCCCGGCCCTTCCTTGCCGGCGTAGTAGGCCTCCATGAACCGCGCGAGCACGCCGGTCCCAAAGAGAAATCCCGCGTCCAGGCCGTTGACCACGAGCAGGGTGCGCTCCACGAGCTGCAGCGGGGCGCCCTGGTGCCAGGCCGCGACGATGCGCCCGAGCATGTCGTCGGGGCCCAGCCGCACGCCCACGTTTCGGGCCATCGTGTTCACCGTGCCAGAGCGCAGGATCGCCACCCGCGGCAGCACGATCTCGCCGAGCGCGCGCCCGGCCCCGTACACGCGCACGGCGGCCGACAAGGTCTTGTGCAGCGTTCCGTCGCCGCCCGACACGCAGAGGACGTCCACCCCGCGGTCCCGGAAGCGCGCCATCGCCTCTTCGAGGTGGTCCAGGTCCGGCGGCTGCGCCACCTCGCCCTCGTCCCCCAGGACGTAGGCGAGGCGCCGCACCAGGCCTGGGTTCGCCCGGTTGGCCCGCGCGCGCGGGTTGCTCACCACCGCGATCCCGCCCATCAGCCTGCCTCCCCGGCCGCGCGGCCCGCCGCCAGCCACGGGTTCCGCGCGGCGTCCAGATGCGGCGCCACCTCGGCGCCGCGCCCAAACCAGCCGAAGCCCCCGCCGGTGTGCCAAAACAGCACCCGGCGCCCCAGCGCGCCCCGCGGCGCCAAGCCCTCGACCGCCAGCCACGCCTTGCCGGAGTAGACCGGGTCCAGCAACAGGCCGGTCTCTGCATGAACGCGCAGCCAGACGGGCCAAGAGGACGGGTCCACCTGCGCGTAGCCGGGGCCCACGAAGCCATCGAGCAGGTCCCAGCCGTGGCCGCCCGGGGGCGGCAACACCTGGCCGGTGAGGCCGGTGTAGTCGGCGCCGATCTCCGTGACGCGCCGGCGGAAGAAGGCCGCGTCGTCGCACACCGCGACCCCGCGTACCGGGAGCCCGGCGAGGGCCAGCCCCGCCACCGTGCCCCCCGAGCCGCACGCCACGACCACGCTGTCGAAGCCGGCGTCCGCGAGGGCGCGCCCCGCCAGGACGAACCCATGGGCACCGAGCGCATCGCTGCCGCCCTCGGGGATGAGGTGCGGCCGCTCTCCCTCTGCGCGGAGGCGCGCGGCGAGCCCGGCCATCACGGCGCCGCGGTGCGGCCAGTCTGCCGGGGCGATCCAGTGGATCTCCGCCCCGAACAGCAAATCCAGCAGGAGGTTGCCATCGAGGCCAGCGGCCGCCGCCGGCGGCGCCCCCCGCAACAGCAGCACCGGCCGTAGGCCCCGCTCCCGGCACGCCACCACCGTCGCCCGCGCGTGGTTGGACTGGATGCCGCCGCAGGTGATGACGGCCGTCGCCCCGGCGGCGGCAGCGGCGGCAAAATGCACCCGCAGCTTGCGCACCTTGTTGCCGGAGAGGCCGAAGCCGGTGAGGTCATCCCGGGCGACCCACAGGTCCACCCCGAGGCGCCGCGACGGGCCGTCCAGCCGCTGGAGCGGCGCCAGCGGCGCCGCCTCCCCGGGAAAAGGCACCAGCGGTCCGAGCCCGACGCCACCCATCGTCCCTCCCAACATCCCCGCTCCCCCAGGTGCCCGCGTGAAGCGCGTCCTCGTGACCACCGACCGGCGCGCCGCCGGCCCGGACCGTAGCACACCCACCCGGCGCCGGCCCGGCCGCCCCGAGGTGGTGCTGGGCGAGGCCGTCGTGCAGCGCCTCCGCGCCCAGGGCCTGCTGCCGGTGTTGGCACCGCCCCTCGACACCGCGGCGGACGCCCCGCTGCTCGATGCCCTGCTGGACGGAATGGCCGCCGTGGTGATCACCGGCGGGGCCTTTGACATCCACCCATCCTGGTACGGCCAGGCCGTGTCCGCCCGGCTGGACCGGGTGGACGCCGGGCGCACGGGGCTGGAGCTGGCCCTCGCGGCGCGCTGCTTGCGAGAGGGGCGTCCAGTCCTCGGCATTTGCGGCGGAATGCAGGCGCTCGCCGTCGCCGGCGGCGGCACGCTGCTCCAGGACATCGCCACCCTCCGCCCCACCGCCGGCCCGCATGAGCAGGACACAGACCCAGCGACCCCGGCGCATTCCGTCCGGCTGGCGCCCGGCCGCCTGCGGGACGCCTTCGGCGCGCCAGAGATCTCCGTCAACAGCACCCACCACCAGGCGGTCGACCACGCAGGCGATTTCCTCGTGAGCGGACGTTGTACGGATGACATTATCGAAGCAATCGAGCTGCCAGGCCATCCCTTCGCCGTCGGCGTGCAGTGGCATCCCGAGCTGCTGCACGACGCCCCCTTTGCCGCGCTTGCCGCCGTGACCCTCCGCTAACGCCCGCTCTCAGCCTCTTCGGGGGTCCAGGTGCCCGCCCGCCCGTGCTGGCGCACCAGCACCGGGCCGTGCTCTGTGCGCACGGCGCCCCCCCACCAGCGCGCCCACCGGAAGGTGAGCAGCTCGCCCAGGAGCCGCACGGGGCCAAGGTCCTCCCGCAAGTCGATCTTGGCCGGCCGATGCCCCGGGAGCCGCACCTCGACCTCGGCGGGCCGCCATGGCAACAGCACGGCCTGCACCTCGACGGGCGTCACGCCCACCGGCTTGCCGGCCAGGCGGACCTCGGCCCCCGGCACGTCGGTGACGATGCGGGCCCGGTGCACACACGCGCCAAGCACGACCAGAACCGCCGCCGCCCGCACACCCGCCATCCCGACCCTCGCCGCAACCGGATAACCTGCGCCCCAGAGGGTCCGGCATGCGGTGGCTTCCCCGACTCGTACTGATGGGCGCGGCGCTCGGCGCCGGCCTCCCCGCGCACGCCGACACCGCGGCCCGCACCGCCCGGCGCCTGGCCCGGGTCGAAGGCAAGGAGACGGAGCTGCTCGGCAACGCCGCCTTCACCTACTGGGACGGCCTCCGCTGGGCCGACCCGGCGCGGGCTGGGTCCGTGGTCGACATCGGCCAACAGGAGGCCTTCCGCGAGTGGTACGCCAGCGCGGCCGGCGCCACCCGCTACGAGGACATCTCCGTCCTGGCCCTGGAGGTCGCGCCGTCGGCCCCGGGCGCCCCGCGCGAGGCGCGCGTGCGCGTGCGTGTGCGTGCGTACACCGTCCCGGCGCAGATCCTCTTCGAGCAGACGATCGAGCAGCGCTGGGTCCGCACCCCCGCCGGCTGGGTGCTGCCCTGGGCGCCCCCCGGCACCTGAGCCCGCGGGCCCGCCGCCCACCTGTCCAGTTTTTCAGACACCTGTCCATGTTTTTGGACAGGTGACGGCACGATCCCGCATGGATACCCTGCACGCGTGACCTCCCTCACCGCCCCGCTCGACCTCGGCCGCGTCCTGCGCAGCCGCTTTGGCCACCCGGCCTTCCGCCCCGGGCAGGAGGCCATCTGCGCCCATGTGGCCTCCGGCCAGGACACCCTCGTCGTCATGCCCACCGGGGCGGGGAAGTCTCTCTGCTACCAGCTCCCGGCGCTCGCCCGGGGCGGCACCACCCTCGTCGTCTCCCCGCTGCTCGCCTTGATGAAGGACCAGGTGGACGCCCTGCTCGCGCGCGGCGTGCGGGCCACCGCCATCAACAGCACCCTCACGGTGGACGAGCGCCGCCAGCGCCTCCGCGGGCTGCGCGAGGGCGCCTACGAGATGGTCTACGTCGCGCCCGAGCGGTTCACCGACGCTTTCCTCGCCCAGCTCCAGGGTGCGGACATCCGCCTGCTCGCCGTGGACGAGGCGCACTGCCTCTCGCAGTGGGGCCACGACTTCCGCCCGGACTACCTGCGGCTGGGCAAGGCCCGCGAGGCGCTGGGCAACCCGGCCACCGTCGCGCTCACCGCCACGGCCACCCCCACTGTGCAGGACGACATCCTCCGCACCCTGGGCATCCCGCAGGCGCGCCGCTTCATCCAGGGCTTCGACCGCACGAACCTCGTCCTCGAGGTCATCCACACCCCACAAGACACCGACAAGCTGCGCGAGACGCTTCGGCTGGTGCAGGGCAGCGGCACGGCCCTCGTCTACTGCGCCACCCGCAAGTCGGTCGATCGCGTGGTCACCACCCTGCGCGAAAACGGCCTGCCCTGCGACGCCTACCACGCAGGCATGGAGATGGACGCCCGCGCCCGCGTGCAAGACGCCTTCATGTCGGGCCGCGCCCGCGTCATCGTCGCCACCAACGCCTTCGGCATGGGAGTCGACAAAAACGACGTCCGTACCGTCGTCCACTACGAGATCCCGGGCACCATCGAGGCGTACTACCAAGAGATCGGCCGCGCCGGGCGCGACGGAAAATCCTCGCGCATCGCCCTTCTGTTTCGCGATGCAGATCGCCGGACGCAGGAGTTCTTCATCCAAGCGGCGCACCCGCCCGTCGCGCAGGTCGAGCGGGTCTACGCCTCCCTGGTCGCGCACGGCCACAACCCCGTCTGGCTCACCGTCGAGGAGATCGGCCACCGCGCCCGGGGCACCACCCCCACCGATGAGTTCTCCGACCGCGCGGTGTCCTCGGCCCTGGTCGTGCTGCAACGCGAGGGCTGGATCCGGCGCCTGCCCGTGGCGGATCGCCCCGGCGAAGTCCGCATTCGGCCCGGCCGTCCCGCCGCGCGCCCCGAGGGCAACCGGGACGCCGTTTGGCGCTGGGTCCAGTCCCAGGACGCCACCGTGGGCGAGGCCATCCCGCTCAATCCCGAGTCGCTCGCCGCCACGCTCGGCCTGGAGCGCGAGGCCCTCCTCGGCGCGCTGCACGGGCTGGCGCAGCGGGGCTACCTCGACTGGTCCCCCGCCACACGCGCGGGCGGCGTCGAGCTGTGCCGTCCCGACGCCCATTTCCGCCTCGACGAGGCGGCGCTCCAAGCCAAGCGGCTCGCCGAGTACGCCAAGCTCGGCCGCATGGTCGGCTACGCGCAGGCCGGGTGTCGCCGTCGGTACCTGCTGGATTATTTCGGGCAGGCCCCGCCCTGGGAGCGCTGCGGCAACTGCGATGCCTGCCGCGAGGGGCGCGCGCTCACCCAAGGGCCAGCCGCGCTCGGCCCCGACGAAGAGACGGTGGTCCGCAAGCTCCTCTCCAACGCCGCGCGCATCGCCCGCCCCGTCTCCGCCAGCATGATGGCCCGCGTCGTCACCGGCACCGCCGAGCCCGCGATTCGCGCGTTCGGCTTCGACCGCCTCTCCACCTTCGGCATCCTCAGCGCCTTCACCACCGGAGAGGTCGAGCAAGTCCTCGAGGCCCTCGCCGCCGCCGGCGCCTTCGCGCGCATCCCCGCCGAGTTCGAAAAGGACGGCCGCCGCATCGCCTACCAAGAGCTCGCCCTCACCCCGCTCGGCCGCGAGGTGATGCAGCAGCGCGCGCCCGACTTCCGCATGGCCTTCCCGCCTCTCGGCCGGCACAAGGCCGCCCGCCCCGTCGCCGCCGACGTCCCGCCCAACGCCGACTTGCTCGCCGCCCTGCGCGACGTCCGCAAGCGCCTCGCCGACGCCGACGACGTGCCCGCCTACGTCGTCGCCCCCAACAAGACGCTGGAGGCGATGGCCGCCGCCCGCCCCGTCACCCGCAACGCGCTCGGCAAGGTGCACGGGATGGGCCCCGAGCGCATCAAACGCTACGGCCAAGCCTTCCTCACGGCCGTTCAGGGCTGGTCCCAGGCCTGAGGCGGCCGGGCGCAGCCCGGGGTTTTCTTCAGGGGGCAGGGGAAACCAATGGTTTCCCCCGCAACGCCCCCTTCCTTCCCTCGCATTCCCAAAATCAAGCGTGTGAGGCTCGACTCACACGCATCCATGGCCCCCGGGCGCGCCCCGCATGGCGTGGCCGTGGCTGCCCCGCGGCGATACGGGCCCTCACCCACCCCGAGCCCCTCCCCGTGCGTGCCCGCTCCGCCATCGGCGTCCTTTTGGTGCTCCTCTTCGGCGTGGCGATGGAGGTCCATCTCGGGGAGGCCCGGCGCGACGCCACCCAGGCCCGCCGCGTCGAAGAGCCGCCGGACCGTCGCCTCTTCCTGCTCATCCTCGACTCGATGCGCCCCGAGGACGCCGCGGCGTTGCCGCAGCTCCAAGCCCTCACCGGCGGGGCCTTCACCGCCACCGTCGAGCCCTGCCTCGAGCGCATCACCTACATGTGCGTCAAGGAGGCGCTCACGGGCCGCAGCGCGTTCACGCTGTTTGGCGTCGTGCAAAACTGGGGCACCGCGGCGACGGACCCCGGGGAAAACCTCCTGCGAGACGCCCGGCGGGCCGGCCGGCGCGTTGGCGTCGTCAGCGCCGGGGACTTGCGCCCCTTCGCCAAGGACATGGACGCCAATCAGGTCTTCGCGAAAGGCCCCAGCCCCGAGGAGACGGCGGCCGCCCTCGCGCTCACCGCCACGCACGACCTCGTCGTCTACCACTACATCTGGCTCGACACCGACAGCCACCACCACGCGGTCGGCTCGCCCGGCTACCTCGCCTCGCTCGCCCAGGCGGACGCGATGGTGGGCGCCGTCGCCGCCGGCCTGCCCGCGGGCTGGGACTTGCTCGTCACGGGGGACCACGGGCATGGCCCCGACGGGCGCCACGTCCAGGGCCAGGACATCCCCACCTACCTGCTGGTGCGCTCGCCGCGGGTCCTGCCGGTCGCCCCGGAGGGCCGCGTCCCCATCCACGCCGTCCGCACACTCGCTGGCGCAATCCTGGGCCTGCACACCGATCAATCCGACATGGACCCGGCGTGGGCCGAGTGGCTCTCCCCCGCCGTCAGCGCCGAGGGCCGCGCCTTCGTGGCGGAGGCCAAGCCCGCTGCGCCCGTCGGCTTTCCGTGGGTCGTCGCCGCGGTGGCCCTGGGCGCCGTCGCGTTCCTGGGCATCCTGGCCGGCTGGCCCGCGGCCGCCGTGGCCCTCGCGGCCGGCGTCGCGCTGGGCGCCGGCTTCGAAGCCTTCATGGGGGCGTACCACTTCCCGGGGGAGACGCCGCGCCTGTACACCGTCAGCCACAAGGTCTCCGAAACCGCGGGTTGGCTCGGCCTCCTCATCGGGGCCGCGCTGGCCTGGCCGCGCTGGCGCGCCCGGGCCTGGCTGGACGGCGTGTCCACCGCCCTGCGCGGCGCCGCGTCGGGCCTCGTCGCGGGGGCCGGCGCGCTGCTGCTGGGGCTGTTCCCGGTGGTCCATCACTACGGCGTCCTGAAGAACGCCGGCAACATCGGGACGCCTCTCGGCAGCGCGGCGCTGCTGGCCTTCCTCGCGGCGCGGCCGGTCTGGTGGGCCTTGCCCCTCGGCCTGGGCGCCGCCTACTTCGCGGCGGACGCGTGGGGGCAGATGACGGAGTTCGCGGTCTTCAACCTGGAGATCACGGGCCTGAAGGCCACCGATTGGGTGCGGCGGGATCCGGCCTGGGGCCGCCCCGCCACCGGCGCGCTCGCCGCCCTGCTCGTGGGCCATCTCCTGCGGCCCCAAGGCTGGGGGGCCGCCGTCGGCGGGGGCCTGCTCGCCGCCGCCTTCACGAGCCGCCTCATCCCCGTGCACCCGTCCGGTGGGCTCCTCGGCTTGCTCGCCGTCAGCGCCGGGCTCTTCGTGCAGCACCGGGCCCGCCCCTGGCTCGTCGGGCTGGGCGCGGCCGCCCTCATCCCGGCCGCCTTCGGGCCGGAACGCGCCTTCGGGGTGCTCGCGTTGCCGCTCACGGCGGCCTCGGCCCACCTGCTGTTGCGCACGGCAGATCCGGCGGCCGCCCGGCCGCTCGTGCGCCACGCCGCCGCCGCCGTCAGCCTCATCGCCGCCTACGTCGGCATGGCGTGGTCCTTCGGGCTGTCGGTCACGGGCATCGACTACACCTTTCTGCTGCCCTGGTTTCCCGGGCGCTGGCACGAGCGGCTGTGGTTCCTGCTGTTCATCGGCACCACCGTCAAGTGTGTGCTGCCCGTCGTGCTCACCGCCGAGAGCCTGGGCGCCGCCTTTGGCCCCGCGGCCCGCCCCGTGGCCGACACCACCGGCCGTTGGGGCTGGGCCCGCACGGTCGTGGTGCTGGTGTTCGCCGCCGCCTGGGTGGCCGACCGCGGTCGGGACGCGGCCGGCCTGCGCCTCGCCGCCATCCTGCAGGACGCCTTCTTCTGGATGCTCTGCGCCGTCATCCTCCACCTGGGCCCGCCCGCCGCTGGCGCGGCCCGGCCCGCCCGCCCCGGAGTGGCCTGATGTCCGCCGCCCGCACCGCCTTGCGCCTCGGCGCCCTGCTCGGGCTGGCCGAAGCCCTTCCCATCGTGGCCTACGACCTCGTGATGGACGACCCGCGGCCCGCCCGCCTGCTGCTCGCCGCCGCCTGGGCCCTCGCCATCGTCGCCACCAACGCCGGATGGCTCGCGCTGCTCAGCGCCGCCCTGCGCGGCCGCCCGGGGTGGGCCCTCGCCCTGCACGCCGTGCTCGTCGGCGCCACCCGCGCCTTCCTCCAAGACCGCTTCGAGCTCCCGTGGCTCGGCCTGCTCGCCCTCGCCGTGCCCGCCGGCTGGCTCATCGGGCGGGCCCAAGGCGCGCTCGCCCCGCGCCTCGCCGGCCTCGCCGTCCTGCCCGCCGCGGCGCTGAGCCTGCTCGGCCGCGTCCCCGTCTTCGGCTCGCCGCCCGCCGAGGCCGTCTCCCTGCTGCTGCCCGGCGCCCTGGCCGCCCTCGCGGCGGGGGCCCTCGGGGGCGCCCGGCCTATGTTCGCCGCGACGGCGCTTGTGAGCGCCGCTCTCATCGGGTTGGCCGCCCTGCGCGCGCCCGCCCAGGCGCAGCCCGCTCCGCAGAAAAACGTGCTCTTCGTGCTGGTGGACACGCTGCGCCAAGACCACGTGGCGCCCTGGGGCGGCCAGCCCACGCCCAGCACCGCTCGCCTCGCCGCCGAGGGCGTCGCCTTCGACGAGGCCATCACGGTCATCCCGAAGACCACCCAATCCGTCGCCGCCTACCACACCGGCAAGTACCCCATCCACAACGGCGTCCGGGTTCTCAAAGACAGCCTGCTGCCGGCCCAGATCACCCTCGCCGAGCGCTTCGCCGACGCCGGCTACGACACCGCCGCCTTCGTGCACAACGGCTGGGTCATGCGCGGCCGCGGCTTCGAGCAGGGCTTCCAGCAGTTCTGGAGCTTCTACGAGGTGGAGCGGGCCTGGGGCCCTCTGCGCTACACCGGCGCGGTCACCGTGCTCGACACCCTCACGCTGCGCGCCATCCGCCCCTTCGACGGCAACACGGACGCCACGGTCCTCACCGCGCGGGCCCTGGATTGGCTGGACGCACAAAGCACCCGCGGCCGTCCATTCTTCGCCTATCTCCACTATTTCGACCCGCACTGGCCGTACCGCCCCCCCGGCGCCGACGGCGAGAACATGGTCAACAACATCCAGAAGCTCAAGCGGTGGTCCCGCGGGCAGATGATCTTCGCCAACCCGCTGCCCGCGCGAGAAAACGAAGCCGCCATCTCCCTCTACGGACAGGAGGTCGTGCACAACGCCGACGCCGTGGGCACGCTGCTCGACTGGCTCGACGCCCGCGGCCTCACGGACGACACCATCGTCGTCTTCACGGCGGACCACGGCCACCACCTGGGGGACCACGACTACTGGTACCACCACGGCGAGTTCCTCTACGAGCCCGGCGTGCGGGTGCCCCTGCTCATCCGAGCCCCCGGCCAGCTCCCGGCCGGGGCGCGCGAGCCCACCCAGTTCCGCAGCGTGGATCTCGCGCCCACCCTGCTCAGCCTCGCCGGCCTGCCCGGCGACGACGCCCTGGATGGCCGGCCCCTCGCCCGTCTCCAGGCCGAAGGTGCGCCCCCCGCCTTCCTCGAGACCGACATCTCCTACTTCAAGTGGAACAAGCGCCGCAAGGTGGACGGCGTCACGGGCAAGGTGCGGGGTGTCCGCTTCGGGCGCTGGAAGCTTCACTACACCCCCCAGCGCGGCCCCGGCGGCTGGGAGCTCTACGACCTGGCGGCGGACCCCACGGAATCCACCGAGCTGCTCGCCGCCGGCCAGGCCGATCCTGCGGTGGTCCTCCCCCTGCTCAAGGCCCTCGCCGACGGCATCCCCGACGACGAGCAGGCCGCGCTGGAGGCGATGGGCAACCGCTTCGACACCCTGCCCGGGCTGGGCGCCGGGGCGGCTGCACCAGGAGCCGACGCAGCAGAAGCAGGCGGTGAGGCTTCGCTCACAGAGAGCGAGCGAGCGATGCTGGAGGCGCTGGGCTACGTCGAGGACTGAGCTCCCCCGCCCAGTCGCCGCCAGTCCACCCGCCCCCGGACGGGCCCGTCCGGCTGGCACACCGCGCAATCGAACGCATCGTGCCCATTCACTCCGGCCACCCGCACCGGCGCACCGCACCGCGGGCAGGGCTGCCCTTTCCGGTTGCGGATGTGCAAGAAGTCCCGCACCTTCTCGTCGAGGGCAGGGCGGCGCGCGGCGACCTCGGCGGTGGCCTCCTGCAAGGTGGAGACCATCGCGGCGTGCAGCCGCTCGACCTCGGCGGCGCCGAGGCTGCGGCACCGGGCCTTGGGGTGCAGCCGGGCGGCCCAGAGGGCTTCATCGGCGTACGCGTTGCCGAAGCTGTCGACGGCGGCCTTGTCGAGGAGGAAGGTCTTGCGCTGATCCCCACGGCGGAGGAGGGCAGCGAGCGCGGCGACGGTGAAGTCCGGGCCGAGCACGTCGCCCCCCACGGGGCCGAGGCCGGGCACCGTGGCCGCCTGCTCGGGCGCGAGGTGAATGACCTTGGCCATCTGGGTGGCGTCGCGGAGCAGCAAGGTTCTGCCGCCCTCAAAGTCGAAGGCGAAGGCCGCGTCTTTGGGGCAGCGCGCCTCAACGCCGACGATCGAGAACCGGCCGGCGAGCATCAGGTGCACCGCGGTCTCGACAGGGGGCACGCCGTCCCAGACGAAACGGAGGAAGTGGCCATGGCGGCGGATCGAGGTGAGAACACGCCCGGGCAGCACCGTCGATGGCGGAGCCGGCAAAAGCACGCGCTGCACCACCGGGTCCGTCGCACGCAGGCCAGCGAGGCGACAGCCGGTGAAGGCGGCTTCGAGGAGGGGAAGTTGGTGGGCGAGATCGG
>JBEIVK010000746.1:0-2299 GCA_040373935.1 Alphaproteobacteria bacterium | reverse complement strand
GCCGCGCGGCGGGACCAAGCGGCGAAGCCGCGCGCCGGGAGGGGACGGGGTGCCGGCCCGGAGGGACGGCAGGCGCCCAGCCGGAGAATGCCCCCGGGCAGGGGAATCAGGGGCCGGCGGCGGGGGCCGGCGGCGCGGCGGCGGCCTGGGCGACGAAGGGGTTCTGGGGGCCGTAGTCGGGGGTGCCGGCGGCGGCGCGCAGCAGGTGGCGGAAGCCGTCGGCGACGAGGGCGGTGGCCCGCGGGTCGTTGGCGAGGGGGACGCGCAGCTCGGTGACGATGTGGGGCTGGCCGGCGGGGTTGCGGGGGTTCCAGTCCTTGTCTTTGAGCTCCCAGCCCTTGGGGCCGCGGACCTTGCGCTTTTGGAACAGGCGGGCGCACTCGAGGCCGTCGCGGCAGCCGAGCACGAGCACCGCCTCATCGCCGGCCTCGATGGCGACGAGCGTGGGATCGAGATCTTGGGCCCACGCGCGGGCTTGGCTGTGCTCGCAGTAGCCGGCGCGCTCGACGGTGAAGGTGAGCAGGCCCTCGGGAGACAGCTCGACCTTGGGGGCGGAGGCGCAGGGACGCCACGGGCTGGGCTTGGCGGCGAGCGTTTGGTTGAGGAGAACCAGCGTCTCGGCGACGGTGGGGCCTTGCGGCGCTGCGGCGGGGGCTTGCGGCGCTGCGGCAGCGGCCTGCTGCGCTGCGGCAGGGCCGGCGGTGGCGCCGATGATCACGGTGGCGAGCAGGCGAAACACGGACCTTCCCCCTGGCAGAGCGTAGCACGCCCGCGGGGACGCATCCATCGGTTAGAGGCCGCCGCGAGAGGTGGGGCCTGGCCATCGTCGTGCGCTATCCGGGGCGGGCATGCCTGCTGGGCGAACACACCGACTGGGCCGGCGGGGCCAGCTTGGTGGTGCCCTTGCCGCTCGGGCTGCAGGTCTCGGTGGAGCCGGGGCGGCGGGGCGTGCGGGTGCGCACCGTGCTGGGGCAAGAGCTCTTCGACACCACCTTTCCGGAGGAGGGCCGCAACCACCCGGCCGATGGTCCGTTGCGGCTCGTCGGCGCCGCCATCGCCTTCCTCGCGGAGCGCAGCATCGCGCCGGGGCCGGCGCAGGTGTGGATCCACGGGGATTTGCCGCCGGGCCGCGGGTTCTCGTCTTCGGCTGCGTGTGCGCTCGGGGTGCTCGACGCGCTGAGCCGCCTCGCCGGGGCCCCCCAAGACGCCGACACCCTGGCCGAGTGGGCCTACGCGGTGGAGCACGACCGCGTGGGGGTGCCGTGTGGGCGGCTGGATCCGCTCGCCTCGGCGGCCGGCGCGCCGGCCTTCTTGCGGTGGATCGAGGGGCGCGCCCAGATTCGCCGCGTCCGCCCCTTGCGGCCGGTGCACCTCGTGGCGGCGCGCTTCGACGGCCCGCGGGACACGGCGGGCATCCTCGCGGCGTGGCAGCGCGTGGCCCGCGGAGAGGTGCAGCCCACCGATGGGGACGGCGCGGTGGCGGCGGTCCGCGAGGCGCTGGCCACCTTCGGCAGCGAGGCGGAGGCGGGCACCCATGCCCTCGGCAACGGAGATCTGGCCGGCCTCGGCCGCGCGATGGACCGCTGCGAAGAGGCCTACGCGCGGGCGGCTGCGCGGGTGCCGGCGTTGGCGGCGCCGCGGCTGCGTAAGGCCGTGGCGGCGGCGCGGGCGGCCGGGGCGCTCGGGGCGAAGTTCAGCGGCGCAGGTGGAGATGGGAGCCTGGTCGCGCTGTTTGCCGACAAGGACGCCGCCGCGGCTGGGGCAGCGGGGCTGGCCGGTCTGGTGGACGACGCCTTCCTGCTGCGGGTGGACGCCCCCTGACCCCCGCCCTCAGCGGCAGCGCGCGGCGACGAGCCCGTCCACGGCGTCTTGGAGGCGGGGGTCGGGCGCGGCGGGGACCAAGCTGGAGAGGGCGGCGACGGTGGGCCGCGCGTCTGCGCAGAGCGGGAACGGCACCCGGCGGAGGGCGGCGCGAAGCTCGGTGGCGTAGAGCGCGCGGCCGGCCTCGGTGCAGGCGGCCGCCTCTGCCGGCGGGAGCGGCGCGCAGGCGCCGAGGTCGACGTAGAGGGTGGGCTGGGTGAAGGCCGCGGCGAAGAAGCGCTCCCAGGCCCGCGGTCCCGGGGCGAGCGCCGGGCCGAGCAGCGGCTCCCAGGCGGCGATGTGGGCGGCGGCGGCGCGTTGGCGCTCGGCGAGGGGCCGTGGCTCGGCGGCGATGGCCTGCAGACCGCCTTGCCAAAGGTGCTGGGCGCAGTCCGCGGCGAAGGGGGTGGCGCGGGCGCACGCGGCGGCGGCGGCGGCG
>JBEIVK010000277.1:0-5440 GCA_040373935.1 Alphaproteobacteria bacterium | reverse complement strand
CGTAGGGCTCCTGCTCGCTGGTGAGGCGGAAGAGTGTGTCGCGGGTGAGGCGCGGCCAGGCGACCCACAGGGTGTAGCTGCCCGACGCGGTGGAGAGCGGCCACCAGATCGGGGCCTTGCGGCGCGACTTGGAGTAGCGCTTGAGGTGGAAGGGGAAGAAGGAGCGTCGCAGCCAGAGCCGAAGGCGCGTCGCGGCGTCGGGCCCGGCGGGGGCGTCGACCAGCCGCACGGCCTCGTCGAGGCGGGCCTCGTGCTGCTCGCCGAAGACGGCGGCGAACACTCCTGCGACGCGGGCGACGATGTCCTCGGGGTGGCCGGGGTCGTCGACGAGCACCTCGACGGCGCGGGCGTCGTCGGGGACCATGCCGGGCGAGCGCGCGGGGAGCGCGTCGAAGGGGCCGGGCTCGGGGGGCGGCGCGCGGCGGCCCGTGGCGAGGTCGAGATCGAAGCGGCCGAACGCGACCCCGACTGCCCAGGAGAGGAGCTCGGCGGCGAGGGTTGCGGCGTCGGCGGACGAGGAGTCGTCCTCCTCCTCGTCGTCGGGCTCGTCGGCACTTTCGGCCGCGTCGTCAGTGGCCTCCTCGTCGGTCGAGACGACGGCGGGGGTAGCGCCGGACTCGGCCTCGATGCGAGCGCGGTCCTCGCCGTCGATCCCGTAGAGGCGGAAGGCGATGTCGTCGATCTCGCGCTGGATGGTGGCGAGCTCGGCCTCGGTGGCGGCGACGCGGGCGGACCAGGCGACGGCGCGATCGGGGAGGGTGGGGCCTTCGACCTGGAGGAGGGCGGGGAGGAGGAAAGCGTGGGAGGTTTCGGTGATGGTGTCGAGGGAGCGCTTGAGGAACCAAGCTTTCCCCGCCAGCTCTGCGAGTGTAGTCCTCGCGGCGGGTGGTGCCTCAACCCAAGGAAGTTGCTGAAGTACTCCGACGATGAACTCCGGGTGCCCGTGTCGCCCGAGAAGCGTCTTGAAGAGGTAGTCGAAGGCCTGTGAGAGCAGCAGCCCATGTGTCCATGACAAGTCGGCCGGGTCGGTGAATAGAGCGTAGCCGCGGCACGTGAAGATGCTCGAAGCTGGCAGTGCCTGCGGTGAAAAGCGGCTCGCCCTGAGCGTCCAGGTTAGTCCCGGACGGTAGTAGTGAGTGGCGCCTCTACCGTACCGTCCAACCTGCATGATGCCGAGTTGGTCTGCGCGAGAGTATCCAAGCACGGTCGGCAGGTCTGAGTAGGCGAATCGGGACGAGCCTCCTTTCGCCAGCGAGTACCAGCGAGGAGCGTGCTGGCTCGGCTCCCACCAGACGCGGAGGAATCGGAAGTCGTCGCTCGTCTGGAGGCCGACCAATGCGTTTCTGTCCTGGGACTCGAACGGGGGCGACTCGGCAAATAGACTACGAACGCGCCCAGGAACCCAGTAGCTGAACGGGGCGCCAGGAATTGCAGAGAACCGAGCTGGGTCGAGAGCGAAGGAGCCGTCGCCTTCCCCGGCATTGAGGGCCGCAACGGTGCTTTGGAGCCTCGCAGCTTTATCGCTATGAGCGGACAGGCGGATGAACGTCGATTTCATGCCGCCTCCACAACGCACGCGGCAGTTTCCACCATCGCTCCGTCGAGGACGCCCGCCCCGAGATCCGCGAACACCGTCGGCCGCGCCATTCCCAGCACCACCTCCTTCCTCCACGCCTCGTAGCTCGACAGGAAGAACGCCGTCCGTGACGTGATCGCCCCCAGCTTCCCGCGCGGCACCAGCATCTCCACCCCCCGTTCCACGAAGCACGCCAAGAGATCGTTCTTCGACCGCGGGTACGCCTTCGCGATCCAGCTCTTCGCCCGCAGGCTGGCCGCCCCGAACGGCGGGTTCATCAAGACCACGTCGTACTTCTTCTGGCACACCTCCACGAACGCGAGCCCCTGCCCGGCGTCGTGCTGGAACATGCGCCGGCGCAGTCCGGCCGCGTCCGTCGCCCCCGCGGCGTACTCGCGCAGCGCGGCGAGGATGCTCTCCTCGGCCGTCTCCCACACGCGCGCCTCGGTGATGAGCTCGGCCTGCTTCTGCCAGCTCCCGAGCGTCATCTGCCGGGGCATGGCCCCCATGCGCCTCCGCGCCTCGGCGACGGCGTCCCCGACGGCGCGCTCCACCCGCAGGAGCGTGCCCGCGTCGCCCGCGAGGGCCATCTCGTCGAGCACCCGCGCGAAGATGGGCCGCATCGCCTCGGGGAGCTTCGCCGCCACCTCGGCGCGCATCGCCGGATCGCCGGGGATGGGCTCGGCCACCACGATGTTCGTCCGGTCGATGGGCGGGCGGGGCTTCGGCACGTCGCGCAGGGCGCGCTGCGCCCGCATCCAGAGCGCGAGAGCGGCGATCTGGGCGGCGCGGGCGTCGATGTCCACGCCGTGCAGGTTGTGGGCGAGGATCCAGCCGGGGCGGACCCGGCGCAGCAGCGGGAGCGCCTCCCGAGCTTCGGGCACCTCTGCTTGGAACCGGAACGCCCGCGCCAGCTCCAGGAACTGGAGGCCGGTCTCCGCTTCGAACCACCCGTCGCCGAGAGCGGTGGCGTAGTCGAAGTCGCGGAGCGGAAGACGGACCCCCTCCACCGACTTCGCGCCCGCACACGCCGGGCAGTAGATCAGCGGCCGGCCTGCGGGCGGGCTCGTGCGCCCCCACAGGAAGAAGACGGCCTCTCCGGCGGGAACCTGCACGCCACACGAGAAGCAGTGCGGAGGCAACGCCGGGTCGAGCTTCACCTCGCCCACGACCGATGCCCGAGGCGCCGTGGGCGCCTCGGTCCAACCCGCCGCCTGCCACAGCGGCGGGCCGAGGTCCGGGTCGAGCCACGCCTCCTCGTAGATGGTCTCCACCAGGTCGTAGGCGTAGAGCAGGAAGTGCCCGGAGCCGCACGCGGGGTCGAGGATGCGGAGCTCGCGCGGATCCTTGGCGTCGCGCCTCGCCGGCGGCTCGTCGGGCGGGCGGACCATGTACCGGCACGCCTCGGCCAGCGCCGTCCGCCCGGGGCGCATCTCCCACCACGTGCGGCCCAGGGTGTTGTCGACCAGGAACTCCACGACGTAGCGGGGCGTGAAGAACTGGTTGCGGACGGCCAGCTCGTGCGCGTCGCGCGGGGCCTGGGAGCCGCCGCGCTTTGGGTCGCGCATCTTCTGGCGTTCGTCCTTGCTGTTGAAGTACTGGTACACCCAGCCGATGGTCTCGTCCTCGGCCCACACGCCGCGCAGCTCGTCGGCGTTCAGCAGCTCGAAGAGGCGCTGGAGCGTGGTCCGCCGCGGCCAGAGCAGGCTCGCCGGGTCGGTGCGGTCGAAGAGCGCCCGCACCTCGCGGCCCACCTCGTCGCACAGGCATTCGATGAAGAGCCGGTAGCCCTTGTCGGGAAGTCCCTCCAGCCCCGGCGCGAGGAGGCCGAACTCCTTGAAGCCGGCGGCCTGCTCGCCGCCGGTCACGCAGGCGGGGACGAGCCCGCGCACCTCCAGCATCTTGAGCGCCACGAAGCGGTTGAGCGTGGTAAACGCGGCCTCGCGGACGTAGGCGGCCACGCCCTCGGCGGGGTTGCGCGCGGTGGCCTGCCGACGCTCGACGGCCGCCACCAGCTTGCGGCGGATCGCCCGCCGCGCGGCGTCGAGGTGGGCGCCGGGCTGGGCGCCGACGGTGCCGTCGGGCAGGATGTCGTAGTCGCCCTGGAGCTGGGCGGCGTAGTCGGCCTCCAGCGCCGCGCGGGCGGCCTGGGTGGCGGACTGGATGTGCTCACGGGTGGGGCGGTCCATCGGCTACTCCAGGTGGACCTTCTTGCCGTCGCGGATGAGCTCCTCGCAGTGCTCCCGCAGGCGCTGGATCGACTGGGCGAGCACGTCGGCGTCGTCGATGCCGCCCTCGAAGAACGAGGACACGCGCACCCGGACCAGACGCTTGCCGTCGACGATCTCGGCGACCCGGCGGCGGGCGGCGGCGAGGCGGCCGTCGCAGGCGTCGGTGTCGGCGCGGAGCTGCGGGATGGGCGTGCCGGCCGCGGGCGGGGCGAGGCAGCGGGTGAGCGGCGCGGATACTTCGAGCTGCTGGGCGGCGGTGAGCTGGCCCCAGCCGGGCGTGGCGGCGAGGGCCTGGCTGGCCTCGGTGTAGGCGGCGTGGCGCGCGTCGGCCGCGGCGGCGAAGCGGCGGTCGTACTCGGCGGCGATCTTGCGCGCGTGGTCGTCCAGCGTGCCGAGCTCGCGGAAGAAGGTCTCGCGCCCGAGGATGTCGGCCAGCGCCGTGGCGCGGGTCGCGAGCGCGGGGTCGAGGTCGGGCTCCCCCGAGAGGAAGGGCACCTTGGTGGACACGACGGCGCGCGCGTGGTCGAGGTCGGCGAGGGCCGCGTCGGTGAGCCGCTCGGCGAGCTCGTGGGCCCGGCGGAAGGCCTCCTTGAGCTCCCGCCACGCCGCGTTGAAGCCGTGCACCGTGTCGCCGTTGCGACCGCCGAGGATCTCCGCCGCGCGCTCCACCGCGGCGGCGAGCACCGCGGCGCCGGGCAGGTGGTGGCGGTCGAGCAGCGTCTCCATCCGCCGCACCTCGGGCTCGGCACGCCCGACCTCGGCGCGGATGGCGCGCACCACCACGTTCTCCTCGATCTCCGGGATCTCCCGGCCGAAGGCCTGTTGGAAGTTGTGGCAGGCCTCCACGAGCACCATCGGGTCGAGGCCCTCCTTGGGGCGGAACGACGCGCTGCGGAAGCGGTTGTTGTCGGGGAAGGCGGTGCGCGCCTCCAGCGAGGTGGCGCTGTCGATGGGCTGGGCCTGGCTGGTGGCCTCGATCTTCCCGGCGCGGAGCAGGGAGATCACGAGCAGGCGGACCATGTCGAAGTCCCAGCCGAAAGGCTCCTTGTCGAACTCGTCGGCGAGCCAGCGGCCGGTGGCGGTCTCTCCGTAGCTCGTGCGGTTCTTGATCTTGTTGAACACCTCGGCGAGCGGCCCGTGGTCGGTCTCGAAGACGACCTGGCCGTCCTGCTCGCGCACGAGCTTGAGCTGGACGAACACCGGCGTCAGCCCGCGGAGGTTCTCGGTGGTGAGCAGGGTGTCGAGATCCTTCTTCACCACCTTGGCGGCGGCCTCGCGGAAGCGGTCGTACACCTCGGGGAGCGCCCGCCCGAGCGCCTGGCCGGCCGCCTTGGGAACGTCGGCGACGGAGCCGTCGGGGCTGCGGTCGTTGCCCCGGAACCAGGTGTGCCCGGCGAGGAGCGCCTGCTTCATAAGCCGCTTGAGGTCAGCTTCGTAGCGGGACTTGCGCTGCTTCTCCTCGGCCACGAGCGCGGCCTCGGCGGCGGTGGTCGCGGTGCGCTCCTTGGCGGAGAGGATCTGCTGGGAGCGGAAGACCTCCTCGGTGGCCTGGGCGACGGCGTCGTCGATGGCGCCCACCCACATCAGCGAGCCGCGCTCGGCCTGGGAGCGGCGCCGGGCCTCGTCGTCGCGG
>JBEIVK010000599.1:0-2957 GCA_040373935.1 Alphaproteobacteria bacterium | reverse complement strand
GGTGGTTCGACGGGCACATCGCGGCTGAGCTGCGGCTCTGGGAGGCGATCGACCGCGGCCTGCTCGTCCCGTTCCAGTACTTTGGCCTGCGCGACCCCGTCGATGCGTCCCCCCACTGGCGGCGGGGGCGGGTGGACGCGGGGGCCCTGGACGAGGTGTACTCGGGGCACGACGTCCGGGCCAACCAGATCCTTCAGGCGGTGGCAGATCATGTGCTCGATCCGCGGCGGATGCGGGCCCTTGGGTTCTGCGTCGGGGTCGCGCACGCCCGGTTCATGGCGCGGCGCTTCGAGGAGGCGGGGCTCCCGGCCCGCGCGCTCGTCGGGGGGGACCGCGAGCGAGAGCAGGTCCTCCGCGATTTTCGAGAAGGCCGTCTCTGCGCTTTGTTTACCGTGGACCTGCTGAACGAAGGCGTGGACATCCCGGAGATCGACACGGTGCTCTTTCTCCGGCCGACCGAGAGCGCCACCGTGTTTTTGCAGCAGCTGGGGCGCGGTCTCCGGCTCTGCGACGGCAAGCGCTACCTCACTGTCCTGGACTTCATCGCGACCGCGGACCGGGCGTTCCGGTTCGACCTCCGCTACCGCGCGTTGCTCGGGACGACCCGTTCGGGGCTCGCGCAGCAAGTCGAGGCGGGCTTCCCGGTCCTCCCGGCGGGGTGCGCGATGACGCTCGCGCCCGATGCGGCGCAGGTGGTCCTCG
The DNA here is from genome assembly GCA_040373935.1 of Alphaproteobacteria bacterium. Classification (GTDB taxonomy): domain Bacteria; phylum Myxococcota_A; class UBA796; order UBA796; family UBA2385; genus JBEIVK01. The sequence goes on along the minus strand of JBEIVK010000599.1, from coordinate 2,255 downwards.
ACAACTTGCGGCACGCGCTGTCGCCGCGGCGGGACCGCCTCGTCGCGGAGCTTCGGTCGCTCGGGGCCGACATCACGCTCGCGGGCTTCCTCGAACACGCAAACCTGGAGCTGCCCGAGGTGTACAACCGCCGCTCCTTCACAGAGCTTCGGCGCGAGGCTGGCTTCCCGATGCCGCCCGCGGGCCCCGAGGAGGCGCGCCTCTCGCTGTCCATCGGTCGCCTCCTGCACGTGGATGATCCGTTCGCCATCGACCGATTGGTGGGCGCGCTCCGACAGGACGCGCCGCAGCCGCTCGATCCGGTCGTGCTCACCACGCTGCTCGACGAGGCGGTCGTGGACCCCGCGGCGGCCGCCCGCATCCTGTGGGCGAACCCCGCCATTCGGCACGAGCTGGTGGAGCTCCTGTCCCTGCTCCGGGTGGGCGTCGCGCACGTCCCCATCGCCCTCGGCCACCCGCGCGTCCCCCTGTCGCTCCATTGTCGCTACCGGTTGGAGCAGGTGATGGCCGCCTTCGGCGCCGTGAAGGATGGCAAGCTCCACCGTCCGCGAGAAGGCGTGTGGTTCGACCCGGCCACCGGCGCGGACGTCTTCTTCGTCACGCTGCAAAAGGCCGAGAAGGATTACTCGCCGTCCACCCTCTACGAAGACTACGCGCTCTCTCGGGACCGGTTCCACTGGCAGACCCAGTCCGCCACCACCCCCACGTCCGAGCGCGGTCGGCGGAACCTGGAGCATCGAGAGCGGGGGATCACGCCCCTGCTTTTTGTGCGGTCGCAGAAGCGCGATGAGCGCGGCGACACGGTCCCCTACACCTTTCTCGGCCCGCTGGAGATCGAGCGTTGGCAGGGAGAAAAGCCGATCAGCATCGTGTGGCGGCTGCTCCACCCCATGCCGGCGGATGTCTTCGAATCCGCGCGTGTCGCGGGTTGACGCGCGCGCGCCGGATGGTCCCCCCGCCCACCCGCCGCCCCGTGGCTGCGCCTCAAGGCGCCTCGACCAGCCGCACGACCGCATGCGGCCCGGCGTCCACCTGGAGCGTGTGCCAGCGGTGGGTCGGCCCGCCTTCGATGCCGCCCTGCAGCAGCTCCCAGGGGCCATCGGGGCTGGGCGCCCCCTCGAGCTGGACGGTGCGGCGGCGGTCGGGCCAGGAGGTGCGGAGGGTGACGGTGCGGCCGTCGACCGTGATCTCCGGGGCGAAGGGGCGGGCGAGGGGGTCGCCGACGAAGTTGCCTTCGCCCGGCCATTGGACGCTTTGCCAATAGGCTTCGACGGCGGTGGCGCCGCGGAAGTACGCGGGCCAGAGGACGGACGCCTTGGGGAACTTCTGGGGGTAGTTGCAGGGCTCGTGGGCGGTGCCGTACGAGGCGGTGGCGCCGGCGGTGAGCCAGTCGGTGATGGGCATCTGCCCGGTGCTGCCGTCGAGCACGCCGCCGTAGCTGGTCAGGTGGTCGGCGAGGGCGCCGGGGGCGAAGGCCAGGGTGTCGAGGCCGGGGACGGCGGTGAGGCCGGTGAGGTAGCCGAGGACGCCGGTGGCGCCTTGGAGGGCCTCGGGGTCCCCGGCGGTGGCGTCGGTGACGGCGAGGGCGAGGGAGGCCGGGTCGAAGCGCTCGGCGGTGACGGCGTAGTCGGGCGCACGGACGTTGCGGGCGGCGTCGGTGGTGCCGACGAGGTGGACGGTGCCGGGCGGGTTGGTGGCGACGGAGGCGCGGCCGCGGGCGGCGAGGGCGGCGGCGGCGTCGGCGTCGGGCACGGCGAGCATCATGGCGTAGCGCACGCCGTGCTCTTGGAAGGGCTGGCGGGTGTCGGTGCGGTAGAGGGGGCTCTCGGCGGTGGGGAGGCAGGGCGGGCCGGCTTGGCACCACGCCGGGTCGAAGCCGAGGGCGAAGGCGGCGGTGGCGCCCATGCAGCCCACCTGGTACGGCGCGGCGAAGGCGAGGAGGAGGGCCTGGACCTCGGGGCCGAGGGCGGCGTCGAGGGCGGCCTTCTGGACGGCGAAGGCGTCGGCCGAGAGAGACGGGCCGGCGCCGAGCGGCAGGGCGACGATGCGGCCCTCGGGGATGCCCCAAGCGTCGGCGTACGCGGCGGCGCGGGCGGCGGAGAGCGGGTCGTCGGCGTTGACGACGATGGCGAGGGCCTCGGGGCCGATGCCGGCGGCGGGATGCAGCACGGTGACGGCGGGGGGATCGCCGGTGTCGAGCCCGGAGTCGCCGCCGCTGTCGCCGGGGCGCGCGGAGTCGTCGGCGCCGCCGGGCG
>JBEIVK010000661.1:0-2648 GCA_040373935.1 Alphaproteobacteria bacterium | reverse complement strand
CGGGAGCCGGGGCTCAGCCGCAGAGGGCGATCACTCGCACTCGCCGGCCGCGGGGTCCTGGCAGGTGGACTCGGCGCAGGAGGGGTGGCAGCTCGCCTCGTCCACGCACTCGAGGACGGTGTTGATGGTGCCGGCGGTGATCTGGTCCACGAGGACGCCGACGCAGTAGTTCTGGCCGTCGGAGTCGCAGGGCTCGCAGGCGACGCCGAAGCCGGTGAGCAGGGCGCAGACCTGATCCGGGTCGGTGGAGCCGAGGAGGTCCCCGACGAGGGGGGCGAGGACGCGGGCGTCGAGCTCGCCGGCGAGGACGCCGCCGCCGAACTCGGAGCAGTCGGAGGCGAAGTCACCGGAGATCTGCAGGTTGCTGATCTCGATGTCGAAGCCGGCGACGGACAGCGTGGTGTCCTGGGGGCCCACGGAGAAGTACGGATCCGCGTAGGTCGCGGGCGGGAAGGGGATGGACGGGTTGCAGGTGTCCTGCATGCCGCCCTGGCCGAGCGCGCCGATCATGTCGAGGCTGGAGCCGTTGTTGGCCTGCACGCCGACGTAGATCTGGTCTTCGAGCTGGCCGAGGAGGAGCTCCGCCACGCCGGCGGGCTCGACGAAGCGGGCGGCCGCGAGGTCGACCTCGAAGGTCTTGCCGGTGAGGTCGCAGCCGTCGGTGGCGGTGCCGAGCGCGGAGGTGCGGAACGCGATGTCCGCGTTGTTGGCGCCGTCGCAGAAGGAGACGGTGGCGACGTAGTCGGTGGACGGCGCGAGCGGAGCCGCGGGGGTGAAGACCGCGGTGAGGCCATCGGCCGAGAAGGACGAGGTGCCCTCGACGCCGGCCACGGTGATGGTGGCGGAGGCGTCGGCGGCGCTCAGGCCGACCTCGATGGCGGAGCGGTAGTAGAAGTCCGTCTGGTCCGCCGTGGGGGCGAGCGGAGCGATGGTGACGTCGCAGCCGCCGCCGCCGTCGTCGCCGCCGCCGTCGGCGTTGCCGGAGGTGTCGTCGCCCTTGCCGCCGGAGCAGGCGATGAGCGCGAGGGGAGCCAGGAGCAGCAGAGCGCGAGACATGGGTTTCCTCCATCCAAGTGTGGGCGACGGGCCTGCCGTGATGCACGGGCAGAGCCCTTGACGGCGGCATTCTACTCCCGCCGAGGCGCCAGCGTCAACCGCCGATGCGGCGTGACGTGAGAACGGGCTCAGGCGCGGGCTCGCGCGGCGTCGACCTTGGGTCCGACCTCCGCGATGAGCGCGTCGAGGAGGCGGGCCTCGTCGGCGTCCAGGTTGCCGGCGGTCTTGGCCTTGAGGAGCCGCAGCAGCGCGAGCGTGTGGGCGGCCATCTCGAGGTCCGGGGTGCCGGCGGGTGCCCCGGGGGCGGTGACCTCGCCGAGGTGCACCAGCGCCGAGCTGCCGAGGCTGACGAGGAACTGGGCGAAGTTGACGGGGAGGGAGTCGGCGGTGGGCGTGCTCATGGCGGCCTCGGGGCTCAGAGGGGGACGGAGAGGCGGCCAACATCCTCGCCGCGGCGCAGCGTGAAGACCGCGTCGGGGCGATGGGTGCTCAGGGCCTGGCGCAGCGCGGCGCGGAGGGCGTCGGGAGACTCGGTGCGCAGCTGATTGACGGCGAGAATGTCGTCGCCGGGGCGCAGGCCGGCGCGGGCCAAGGCGCCGTCGCGGCGGAGGGAGGCGATGCGGGTGCCGGCGGGGGCCGCGCTGACGGTGGCGCCGAGGCGGCCGGCGAGCAGCGCATCGACGGCCGCGGGAGGCACCGGGCGGGTGGTGAGCGGGAACGTGCGGGTGCCGGCCGCGGTGAGCACGCCGAGCTGCACCGGCCGCGCCGGGTCGATGGCGGCGAGGTGGGCGTTCAGGTCTGCCCGGCCCTGAATGGCCCGCCCGTCGATGGACACGAGGAGGGCGCCGACGGGGATGCCGGTGTCCTCTGCCCAGACGTGCGTGACGCGCGGCGCGACGCGGCGGCCCTCCGGCGCGCGCCAGACGACGTCCTCCAGGGCGACGCCGAGCCAGGGGATCTGCACGGCGCCGAAGGTTTGCAGGTCTTGGGCGACCTTCAGCGCGCGGTCTGCGGGGATGGCGAAGCCGATGCCCTCGGCGCCTTGGCGGATGGCGGTGTTGATGCCGATGAGGGCGCCGTGGGCGTTGAGCAGGGGGCCGCCCGAGTTGCCCGGGTTGATGCTGGCGTCGGTTTGGATGAAGTCCTGGTAGACCCGGGTGTCTGTTTCGAGCGGGCGGCTGGTCGCGCTGATGACGCCGGTGGTGACGGTGTGGCCGAGGCCGAAGGGGTTGCCGATCGCGATGACCGGCTCGCCGAGCATGAGGTCTGCCGAGGTGGCGCGGGCGATGGGAGAGAGGGCGACGCCGCGGGAGCGCACGCGCAGCACGGCGAGGTCGAGCTCGGGGGCGATGCCGACGATGTCCGCCTCGAAGCGCTGGCCGTCGGCGAGGGTGGCCGTGACCACGGCCGCGCCGTCGACCACGTGCGCGTTGGTGAGGAGGGTGCCGTCTGCGTCGATGATGACGCCGCTGCCTTGGCCGGCGCCCCCGGAGCGCCACGGCGACGGGGCCGCTTGGGTCTCGATGGCGACCACGGCGGGCGTGGCCTTCTCGACGGCCTCGACGGTGGAGGTGCGGCGCAGCGGGTCGGCG
>JBEIVK010000597.1:0-2979 GCA_040373935.1 Alphaproteobacteria bacterium | reverse complement strand
GGCGCGCCGCGACGGCGGACGCGGGCCCCGTGGCGGCGATCCGTGTCGACAGGTTCGCCGACGCCCGACGCGGGCCCCTGCCCCGCGCCTGCGCGCGCTGGGGCGGCCCGCCGGTTAGGGCGCCGCCGCGAGGTGAACGTGGGACTGCCCTTTCCGGAGTACGACGAGCTGGACGCCACGGGGCTCGCCGCCGCGGTGGCGGCGGGGCAGGTCTCGCCCGCTGAGGTGCTGGAGGCCGCCATCGCCCGGTGTGAGGCGCGCAATCCGGCGCTCAACGCCGTCGTCATTCCGCTCTTCGACCGCGCGCGCGCGCGGGCCGCGTCGCTGCCGCAGGGGCCGCTGCGGGGCGTCCCGTTCCTCCTCAAGGACTTAAAGATCACGCTCGAAGGCACGGTCACCACCAACGGCTGCCGGCTGCTCAAGGCCACGCCGGCCACGGTCAGCTCCGTGCTCGCCACGCGCTACGAGGCCGCCGGGCTGCAGATGATGGGCAAGTCGGCCAGCCCTGAGTTCGGCATCATGGGCATCACCGAGCCGGTGGTGTGGGGGCCGTGTCGCAACCCGTGGGACCCGGCGCACACCCCGGGCGGCAGCTCGGGCGGCGCCGCGGCGGCGGTGGCGGCGCGCATCGTCCCGGTGGCGCATGGCGGCGACGGCGGCGGCAGCATCCGCATCCCGGCCTCGGCGTGCGGCCTCGTCGGCCTGAAGCCCACCCGCGGCCGCGTCACCCAGGCCCCGCACGCGGGGGACAGCTGGCAGGGCTACGTGCAGGAGCACGTCCTCGCACGCTCCGTCCGGGACTCCGCGCTGCTGCTCGACATCGCCGACGCGCCGACCCCCGGCGAGCCCTACGTCGCCCCGCCGCGCAGTCGCCCGTGGATTGACGAGGTCGGCGCGGCCCCCGGTCGCCTGCGCATCGCCTTCACGCGGGACGCGCTCTACGCCACGGGGCCCCAGCACCCGGACTGCGTGGCCGCCGTGGACGACGCGGTGGCGCTGCTGCGCGCCCTCGGCCACGACGTCGTGGAGGCGACCCCCTCCTTCCCCCGAGAGGAGCTGGTGCGGGCCTACCTGCTCACGGTCGCCGCCGGCGTCGCGGTCTTCTGCGAAGAGGCCGCCGCGAAGGCCGGGGTCGCGCCGCGCGCGGCCGACTTCGAGCCGGGAACCTGGGTCCTCTCGCTCATCGGCCAGCGCACCTCCGCCGCCGCCCTAGAGCGGGCCCGGCGGGTCGTTCAGCGCGCCGCCCGCGAGGTCGCCGCGTTCTTCACCACGCACGACCTCTTCCTCACGTCCACGCTCGCGCGCCTCCCCGTGCGCGTGGGCGAGCTGCAGGCCACCCCTGCCGAGGCCATCCAGGCGCGCGCCCTCTCGGCGATGCCCCTTCGCGCGCTGCTCGATGTCGCGTTGGACCGCATGGCCTCCGGGCGTCTCGCCGCCACGCCCAACACCCAGCTCTTCAACCAGACGGGCCAGCCCGCGATCAGCCTGCCAACCTTCTGGTCCCCGAGCGGACTCCCGGTGGGCGTGCAGCTCGCCGCGCGCTTTGGCGACGAAGCGACGCTCTTGCGCGTGGCGGCGCAGATCGAGGAGGCCCGCCCGTGGGCGCACCGGCGGCCGGCGCTCGTCACGGCCGGCTGAACGCGCGCCCGGCGCTCAGGTGGGGGACGCCCCCGCCAGGGCCTGCGCCTTGCGCACCGCCGCCCCGCGCACCTCCCAGGGGCGGTTCCCGATCCAGCGGGGCCGCACCGGGATCTCGCCCGGCGCGTGGTCGTTGAGCTGCACGAAGGGCACGCCGGCATCCACGGCCGCGCGCACCATGCGCAGCGCGTGGCGGATCTCGCCCGGGCGCGCGAGGTCCACGGCGCCTTGCAGCCGCACGTAGGCGCCGGAGAAGCCCCGCAGCAGGCCGACGGGCTCGCGCTCGGACCACCAGAGCGCGTCCGGCGCCGCGGTGGACGGCAGCTCCCCCGCGAGGGACTCCCGGTCGGCCGGGCCTTCGACGTCGAGCACGAAGGCGACCCGCGCCGCCGCTGCCGCCCCCGCCGCCATCGACAACCCCGAGAACACGCTGAGCAGGCCGACCCGCCCGCCGTCCACCCCGGGCTGCGCGCGCAGGTGGGCCACCGCGACGCGCACGGCGTCTTGGTGCTCGGGCCCGCCGAGGTCGTCCTCGCCGGTCGCCGCGCCGCGGCCCGGCGGGTCGAAGCGCAGCACGGCGAACCCGGCGCGGGCCAGGGCATCGGCGTCGAGCAGGGAGTCCGGGCCGGCAAAAGCGGCGGCCCCGGCGCCGTGCGGCGGGCAGAGCACGAGGCCCGGCCGCGGCCCGGCGCCGGCGACCTGGTGCACCCACACGGGGAGCCGGTAGCCGACCGTGGTCTGCAGGGTGGCGGCGGTGATGCCCACGGGCGCGCCCCGAAGGGCGGCCCAGCGGCGGGCGGCGGCGTCCAACCGGGCGCCGAGGCGGCGGGCGAGCACGTGCGGATCGGGCGGGGTCATCGGGGGGGCTCCGGGCGCGGGTCGGTGCGGCTGCCCATCGCAGGGATCGCAAGCAGCCAGAGGAGGCCCCAGGCCACGGGCGGGATCAGACCGTGAAAGGCCAGCTCCCGCAAGGCGTCGGGGCGGAGGAGGTAGATGGCGGGGGCCACGCCGAACAGCGGGTGCAGGTGGGAAAGCAGGGCGCCGGCGGCGAAGGGCAGGGCGAGCAGCGGGTCGACGAGGGCGGCGCCCAGGCCGCCGACGCCGCAGAGCAGGGGCGCGCTGCCGCGGGGGCCGAGGGCGCGCCGGACGGCCAGGAAGCCCACGATGCCCAGCGCCAGGGCGAAGGGCGCAGCCTCCCACCAGCCGACGGCCGGCACGCCCATCACGGCGGCGGCCGTGCGCTCGGCGGGGTGCGTCGGCAGCCACCCGGAGAGCACGAGCGGGGTGCTGAGCGCCGTCGCGAGCGCGGCGCCGAGGAGGCCGCGCCCGACGAGCCGCGGC
>JBEIVK010000094.1:0-10067 GCA_040373935.1 Alphaproteobacteria bacterium | reverse complement strand
GGCGCGGAGTAGGACGTGGGGCATGGGGCCTCCGGTGGGGGCCCTACCCGACCCCGGGGCACCACCGCACCCGTCGGAGGCGGCGGGCCCGGCGCGCGCGGTGGAGGCGTTGCGGAGGGGGGGCGCCCCCTCCGCCCCATGAAAATGCGCGACTACCCGGCGTCTTCGAAGTCTGGGTAGCAGACTGTGACCGACTCCGAGAGGACCCGAAAGCGCAGCGCGCTGGTGCCGGTGCGGTGGGCGAAGCGAAGCTCGATGGGGTACTGGCCGCTCTGCAGCGGGAAACGCAGCGTTTGCGGCGCAAATTCCACGCTGGACTGCACGCTGGCGACCGGGCGCCCGTCGATGAGCACCCAGGCGTCGGTGGTGGCGCCGAGCACGACCTCGACATCGCCGGCGTCTTCTGCGAAGACCCAGGCGTTGAACCTCGCGGAGAAATAGGCCGGGTCCCCGGAGAGGCCTTCGTCCAGGGGCCACCACCCGACCCCCATGTCCAGTGAGGGCTCGTAGCGCTCGAAGCGGAGGTCTGCGTCCTGCCACCAGTCGAGGGAGGACGGGTCGTCCACCGGCAGGGTGGGCTCCGCCGGTTCCACGGCGGGGTGGGTGTCTTCGAGGTTGTAGTAGTTGGCGAGCCAGCCGCGGTCGCAGTCCGCCCAGTCCGGGGCGTCGCCCTCGTCGTCGTCCGTGTCGGTGGGGGGCTCGGCGACCGGCGGGGACTCCTCCTCTCGGACCGTGTATTCGCTGCATCCGAAGGCGAGGAAGAACAGGAGGCTCATCGGCCGACCCCGCCGGCTTCGGCCGCGGCGTCTCGGTACACCTGGCAGTCCAGCCACTCGCGGAGGTTGGCGACTTCGGTCTCGCTGGGGCCACCGCCGGGGGGCATCGTCATGGGCTCGCTCAAGGTGCGGGCCTCGATGCGGGAGACCCACTGCAGCACGCCGCCGTAGGTGTCCAGATCGACGCCGGCGGGGGCGCCCTTGCGCATGTCGCCTTCGTGCAGCGACGAGTGGCAGCCGGCGCAGTGCTTGCCCATGAAGCCGCGGCCGAAGTTGTCCCAGGTCAACGGCGGACGGCGGCCACAGTCGGCGCCCCCGGTGTCTTCCGGGGCGCCGCCGCAGCCAAGGGCGAGGAGGAGCCAGAGCCCGCGGGGCATCAGGCCTCGCGGAGGATGGCGTCGAAGGACTGCACGCCGGGGAGGTGCTTCTCCGGGTCCACCCCGGCGAGCTTGAGCAGGGCGACGCCCAGGTTCTCGGTGCCGAGGATGTCGCCTGTGTCGGCCTGCTCGCCGGTGGCGAAGTTGACCTTCATGCCGATGAGGCCATCATCGGTGCGGCCAACGACGCGCCCGCCACGCACGCCCGAGCCAACGACCAGCCCCGAGGTGTAGGGCCAGTGGTCCTTGCCGCCCGACCCGTTGAGCAGGGGCGTGCGCGCGAACTCCGACAGCGCGACGATGACGACCTCGTCGATGAGCCAGGGCGTGGAGTTGCCCGGCGTGGTGGAGAGGTGGTCCATCAGGGCGTCGAGAGCCAGGAAGAACGAGTCGAACTGCGGCGCCTGCACGTCGTTGTCGCCGTGGCTGTCCCAGCCGCCGGGGATGCCGATCATGGCGGAGCGCGACAGCCCGAGGCGCATCAGCTCGGTGGCCTTGATGGCTTGGTCGAGGATGTTGTTGCCCAGGCTGTCCAGGCCGGCCTCGAAGCGGCGGCCCTCGATCTCCATGCCGCGCTCCAGGTTGTCGATGAGCGAGGCCGTGCGCTCGCGCGCGAGGCCCGGCTTGGCGAGGTGCGGCGCGATGAAGCGGCTGCTGCGACCGTGGACGAAGGCGTCGATGATCTGATCGGTGGGGGTCTGCGGCGCGGGGGCCGGGCGGTCGGTCGCGCCCACGATGCTGCCGTCGATGAGATCCAGCAAGGTGCCGCCGCCGGCGCGCACGACGTGGCCCGCGAGGGTGCCGCCGAAGGACGGGCCGCTGAAGACCATGTGCGGGAGCGGGTAATCGGCCACCGAGCTGGCGGCGATGATGGTCGGCCAGTCGGGGTAGGAGGAGGCGGAGGTGCCCGTCAGCGTCATCATGGTGCCGCTGTCGTGGCCGACGGTGTGGGCGTCCATGCCGTTGACGATGCAGGCGCGGTTGCCCCAGCGGCGGAAGAAGCGCTCGGTCGAGAGCAAGTCCGGGCCGCCGGTGTAGCGGAGCCGCCCGAGCTCGCGGGTGACGCTGTCCATCGCCATGTCGACGCGCGACGAGCCGTGGTGCGGGTCGAAGACGGCGGTGCTGTCCCAGGCGCCGCCCGCGAAGAAGAAGAGGAACTTGCGCTCGCCGCGGGCGGCGTGGGCCATGCGCGGCGCCCAGCCGAGGCTGGCGAGGGCGGCGGCGGCGCTGCCGTGGGTGAGCAGGCGGCGGCGGGAGAACGGAGACGTCATGGGGGTTGCTCCGGCCTGATCAGTAGGTGAGGACGAGCGGGTCGCGCAGGATGGCGGTGAGCACGCCGGCCCACGCCGCCTCGGGGGTGCCTTCGACCGAGTGCACCTGCCGCCAGAGCGTGGCCAAGGCGGCGGGCTCGGTGGCGGTGTCGGCGAGCGGCAAGCCCGTGACCTGGAGGTAGAGGTCGCGGATCTGGGCGTCGAAGAGCGCGGCGTCCGCCTCGGGGGTGTGCGCGCGGGTGACGAAGCGCAGCATGCGGGCCTCGCCCGTGCGGCCGGCCGCGAGGTCGTGGGAGACCACGTCCCAGGCGGCAGACCACGCGAGGCGCTCCTGCACGAAGACCGCGCCGACCGAGGGCTCCCACGAAGGCGTGGTGACGGTGTCGCCGTCGATGCCGCCCAGCAGCACGGGCAGGCCGCGGCTGTTGTCCGTCAGCGCGTCGGTGCCGGCGAAGGTCCACTTGTAGCCGGTGACGCCCTCGACGATGGTTTGCAGCTGGCGCGGCGAGACCATCTTGACGCCGGCGAGGCGCTCGGCCACCGCCGGATCTTCGGCGGCGACGGCGCGGTAGGCCGGCGAGGAGACGATGCTGCGGACCAGCGGCTTGACGCGCAGGCCCTCGCCCGTGAAGGCGCTGCGGTGGGCCTGGAAGGTGGTCCAGTCATCCGGGTGAAGCGGGTGCTGGGTGAGGCCCTCGAAGGCGGTGCGCACCGCGCAATCCACGAAGCGGCTGTCTTCGGAGATGCGCTGGCCCAGCTCACGGATGCTGGCCGTGGGAACGCCGTAGTAGCCGGGCGGCTGGTCTGCGTACTCCATCCAGGCCTTCTCGTTTTCCGGGCGGTAGGTGACGGCGTCGCCGTCGTCGTCCTCCGGGTAGAAGAAGCCGAAGAAGTGCGCGGAGAGGGGATCCAGCGTGGAGTGGCAGGACTGGCAGGCCACGTTGGTGGAGATGGCGGTCTCCGGGTCGACCGTCAGCTGGTCCACCGCGGCGCGGTTGAGCACGATGGGCCGGGAGAGGTAGTCGTCGCAGAGGAGCATCTTCGACACCGCGTTGGCGCGGTGGCGGTTGGCGTTGCCGCCCATCGACGGGTAGCGCAGCCAGGTGCTGCTCATGGTGAGGATGCCCGCGTGCTCGCGGCCGTCGGTGTAGACGGCGGGCTGCCAGCCCTCGCCCGGCTGCCGCTCCAGCGCGAAAAGCGAGGCCAGCAGCGGCGTGGCGACGGTGTAGTCCGCGAGGACGATCTCCGTCCAGGGGAGGTCTTGGTCGACGATGCGCCGGACGAGCTGCAGGGACTCGCCACCGATGGCGTGGGCGACCTCGGCCCCAGAGGCTTGCGGGTGCGCGTACCCGTAGGTCTCGCCCGTGCCGGTGAGGAGGCGGGTGTTCCAGACCTCCTCGATGCGGTCCAGGAAGCGGGGGTCGTCCAGGAAGCGATCGACGAAGTCGCCGTACAGGGCGGGATCCGCCTCGATGGCCTGAAGCTCGGCCTCGGAGGGATGAACGCCGCGCAAGTCCACCGACAGGCGGATGAGCTGGCGGCGCGGCGAGAGGAGGGTGTATCCGTCGACCGTCTCGTCTTCGGCGGGTTGACCGCAGGAGACGAGCAGGAGCGGCACGAGGAGGTGGGGGCGGATCACGGACCCTCCGGGGTTGACCTCCGCAGAGGGTACAACAGGCGGCGCGCCGAATCCAGGCCCCGGCTGTGTGACATTTTCATCCCACGGCGCGCCCGTGTGGTGCGATGCATCCGGGCTGCCGCGGGGGCGATGCCTCAGGGCTGGCGCGGGTTGCTGCCGCCGTGGCCGCTCTGGATGTAGTCGGTCAGCGGGATGGCGGGCACGGCCCCCTCGGCGAACAGCACCGAGAAGTCAGGGCAGACCTCGCCAATCGCCTCCTCTTCCAGGCCGCGGATGTAGACCTTCCCGCAGCCGTCGCAGGCGGTGTACTCATCCTCGGGGTGCTCGGCGGTCGCGTCGTCTTCGCCGGTGGGGAGGAAGACCACGTCGATCCACCAGGCGTTTTCGTCGCGGAGGCCGATCCAGCCGCGGGGCTCCAGCGTGCAGTCGGTGGGGCCGGCGGCGTTCTCGCCGGGCAGGGCGAGCTGGATGGCGACGCTGTCGAAGCGGCCCGCGATGCGGTGTTCGAAGAGGTAGAGGTCGCCGCGGGCGTCGATGCGGTCAGCGTCTCCGCCGGAGGCGGCGAGGTACAGCCCGGCGCGCCAGCCGCCCGGCGTCACGGAGGCGATCGGGTCCATCGCGTCGGTGCCGGAGACCGAGGCGTTGACGGTGGAAGACCAGGTCCAGCGTTCGTAGTCGGGCGCGACCACCCGCGAGGTGGCGTCTGCCACCTCACCGCGCATCTGGAACTGCGTCTCCGAGGCGTCGCCGATGGCCGCGGCGCCGATCAGCGTGCGGCTGCCCTGCTCGCTGCGGCCGGCCGAGGACAGGGCGTCCCCGGAGGCGCGGGCGTCCGCCTCCCAGTACATCGTGCCCCGGAAGAAGAGGCCGCCGGGGGTCTCGCAGGAGTCGGACCACGAGAGCCCGCGGGCGTCTTCGTCCACTTGGTCGGCGTCCACGAGGTCTGCCGGGGCGCCGAGCCAGACGTCCGGGCAGCCGGCGTGGGACCGGGCGAGCGCCTGGGCGTGACCCGCGAAGGCGACGCCGGCGTGGACCGACAACACCGCGGCCAACGACTCTTGGAACGCAGCGTCGAGGTCGATGCCCGACAAGTCCGGCAGCGGCAGCTCGGGCGGGGGGGCGTCCGGGTCTGCCGTGGTGTCGTCGGGCGGGCCGGCGGGCTTGTCGTCCTTGCAGGCGAGCGCGAGGGGCAGGAGGGCGAGCGCGCCGGCACGGCGCCACAGGGCGGGGCTCATTCATCCTCCTCGGGCATGTTGAAGCCGAAGGTCTCGACGTGCTCGATGACCAGCGTGTCGCGGTCTTCGGTGGCCTCGTACCAGGGCAGCCAGATGCCGGTGTCGAAGTAGTCCAGGTAGATCGTCTGGTCGGACGGAGACCACCCCATCGCCCGCCGCTCGAGGTCTGCCGGCAGGTCGGGGGAGAAGCAGTCGGCCAGCCCGCGCACCTCCAGGCCGTCCTCCAGCTCGTCCTCCAGCGGCCCTTCGGCCGTCAGGTAGAACTCGACGAGGTAGGTGGTCTCGCAGGACGGGCACGCGCGGTCGGTCGTCAGGCCGGTGAGCGCGAAGCGCGCCCGGCACCAGGGCTGCGCGGGGCTGCCGTCCACGTACTCCACGATGTCCAGGCTGCCCGTCATCGCGGTGTAGGGGCCGTTGATCGGCGACTGCTCGATGAAGCCGGTGTGCGTGATCTCCAAGGTCACCGCCGGCTGCTCGTCGGCCGCGGTGTCGGGCGCGAAGGTGTCGATGGGCAGGAGGTCGGCGCTGTCCAGGCCGCCATCGGGCGTCGCGGTGTCGGGGGGCAGCGTGCCGCTTTTCCCGCCCTCTTCTGGAGCGTCTTTGCACGCGGTGAGCAGCAGCAGCAGGGGGGCGAGGGAGCGCCGCATGCGGGGGCCTCTGGTAGACTGGCGGCATGGTACACCACGCCGCTCTGCTCCGCCGCCCCTCCGCCGCGCTCGCGCTGCTGGCCCTCGCCGCTTGCGCGGGCAAAGGTGGCACCGACACCGCGGGGGACGGCGTCACGTTCACCCCCACCGCCCTCGACTTCGGCGAGGTGCCGCTGGGCGGGTCCAAGGCCCTTGAGATCGACGTCCAGAACGGCACCACCGCCGAGGTGGACATCCTCTCCGCCGCGCTGGTGGAGGGGCGGAGCGTGTCCTGGGACATCGCGCGCGCCGAGGAGGGTCCGATCGCGCCGCTCGGCTCCACCACCATCACGGTCACTTTTCTTCCCTTCGAGGAGGGGGCCGAGGCCGGCCGTCTGCAGGTCCGCACCACGGACCCCTCCACGGGCACGTCGTTCATCACCCTGCAGGGCGTGGCCACTGCCTCGGTCATCGACGAAGACGGCGACGGCGTGAGCCCCGCGGACGGCGATTGCAACGACGGCAACGCCAGCGTGTACCCGGGCGCCGCCGAGCAGTGCGATGGCCAGGACAACGACTGCGACGGCCGCATCCCCGACGCCGAAGACGACGACGACTACGACGGCGCGCGGGTCTGCTCCGGCGACTGCGACGACGACGACGCGAACGTCCGCCCCGGTGCGCGCGAGATCTGCGACGACAAGGACACCGACTGCGACGGCGTCATCGAGGACTACATCGACGCCGACGGCGACGGCCAGGCCATCTGCGACAACTGCGGCAACGACACGCTCTGCGACTGCGACGACGCCGAGCCGTTGGTCTACCGCGGGGCCGCCGAGGCCTGCGACCTGCTCGACAACGACTGCTCGGGCGGCATCGACGACATCGACCTCGACGGCGACGGCCACTCGCCGTGCGCCGGCGGCGGCGACTGCGACGACCGCGACCGCCTCGCCTTCCCGGTCATCGTGGACCCGGCCGAGCCGGAGGACGGCGACGGCACGCTGGAGGCCCCCTACGCCAGCCTGGAGAGCGGCCTCGCCAACCTCGACGCCGTGTGTCGCACGGTGGTGCTGATGCCCGCGACCTACGAGGCGAGCTTCGCCTGGGCAGACGGGGATCTCCAGATCAACGGCGGAGGCGACACGCCCGGCGCCGTGGTGCTCACCCCGCCGGTGGACGAGGGCGGCGCGCCCCCCGGGCGCATCCTCGAGGTGAGCAACGGCGCCACCGTCTCGCTGGTCAACCTCACCCTGCGCGGCAGCACGGCGACGGGAGACGGCGGAGCGGTCCGCGTGGTCTCTGCCGACTTGACCCTCGACGGCGTCGTCGCCACCGGCAACACCTCCGGCGGGGATGGCGGGGCGGTCGCGCTCAGCGCGGGCACGCTCAACCTCCGCGGGTCGCGCTTCGAAAACAACCGCGCAGACGACGACGGCGGCGCCATCTCCCTCGTGTCGGGCACGCTCTTCGACGAGGGCAGCACCTTCGTCAACAACACCGGCGCGCAGGGTGGCGCGGTGTTCGCCGCCAGCTCGGCGCTCACCCTCTGGGAGAGCGCCTTCGACGACAACGGCGCCCAGGTGGACGGCGGCGCGCTGGCGGCCTCCGGCGCGGCCTCGTTTGACGTGTGGGGCGCGCGCTTCACGCGCAACACGGCGGCCGGCGAGGGCGGGGCGTGGCGGGTGGTGGACGTCGACGCCGCCTCCGTCGTGCGCAACTCGCTGTTCCTCGACAACCGCGCGGGCTCCGCCGGTGGCGCCATCGAGCTCACGGGCAACCGCGCCCGGCTGGGCTTCGCCAACAACACCTTCGCCTGCAACGAGGCGGGCGGGCACGGCGCGGATGTGCGGGTGGACGTGCCGGACGCCGGCGGCTTCTGGTTCTGGTCCAACGTCTTTGCGTTCTCCACGGGGGACTCGGGGCTGTGGCTTTTGCCGGCGGCGGGCGGGTCCGTGGCCTACAACCTCGGCTACGCCACGTCGTCCGGCCTCGACTACAGCATGGACGCCGCCCAGGACGACGGCTACAACCGCGTCGAAAATCCATCCTGGGCTTCGTATTCTTGCTCGGTGGGGGACGACCTCGGCCTCACCACCGCCAGCCCGGGCCGCAACACCGGCCCGGAGGACGGCGAGGGCCCGCCCGGCGGCCCCACCGTCTGGGCAGACCGCGACGGCACCCGCAACGACCGCGGCATGACCGGCGGGCCGGAGGCGCTGTGATGTTTTCCCCGCTGCTGTTCGCTCTCGCCCTGCCCGCCGCCCGCGCCGGCAGCACCTTTGAGATCGCCCCGGGCACGGATCTCGGGCCGGTGTTCGACGCCCTCGCCCCCGGCGACACGCTCATCCTCGACGACGGCGTCTACGAGGTTCCGTCCACCCTCGGCGTCGGCGCCGTGCTCTCTCCGGACGACGAGCCCATCACCATCCGCGCGCGCAGCCGAGGCGGCGCCGTGCTCGAGGGCGTGCCCGGCGACGACGGCGACGGCCCGAGCGCCATCCTGCGGGTGGAAGGTGCCCAGAACGTGGTGCTGGACGGCCTCGTCCTCCGCCTCGGCCAACCGGTGCTGGACCTCGGCTCCACCGCGAGCGGCCTCGTGCTCGCCGATGTCGTGGGCGTCGAGGCGCACCACCTCACGGTCGGGCCGGTGGGCGGCAACGGCATCGTCGTCAACGGCATGTCCTCCGATGTCCGCATCGCGCACACCGAGGTCCGCGACGCCGCCACCGGCTCCGGCCTCGTCGTCGGCTGTTCCGACGCCTCGTGCTGGACGACGGGCCTCGTGCTCGCCAACCTCTGGGTGCACGACCTCCCGTCCGAGGGGGCGCAAGGCCTCGTGCTGCACCACGGCACGCAAGGCGCGCTCGTCACAGACACCGTCGTCTACGCCGCCAACGGGCGCGGCGTCTTCCTCGGCAGCACGGAGCGCGGGGACGCCAACGTCTTCGAGGGCAACGCCGTCTGGAGCGTCGTGGACGAAGGCATCCTCGTCGAGGGCGCGGCCCGCCTGCGCAACAACGTCGTGTTCAACGTGGACGGCGAGGGCATCCACCTCAACGACCCGGGCCGCTCGGACTACCGGGACATCATCCTCTCGTCCAACACCGTGGTTGATACCCGGGATTACGCCTTGCGCGTGCAAGACGCCACCGGCCTCGACACCCTCACGCTCGCCAACAACGTCTTCTGCAACCCGTTGGGGCTCGGCGTCCTCGTCGACCGCGCAGACGGCGACACCGGCGTCGCCGCCCCCGGCACCGTGCGGGCCAACGCGGTCTGCGGCTACTCCGAGGGCGTCTCGGCCGTGCTGGCCGAGGTCTTCGCCGGCGGCGGCTACACCGACTTCATGGACGCGGTCGCCTGGGACTTCTACCCCGCCAACGGCAGCACCCTCGTGGACGCCGGGGATCCAGCGGGCGACTCCTGGATCCCGGAGGCCGACTTCAACGGCGCCCCGCGCGAGGGCGACGCGCCGGACGTCGGGGCCTACGAGTGGGACGGCGAGGGCAACCCCGGTTGGGCCATCCGCGAGGGCTTCAAGGAGCTGGGCACGGACCGCGCGGCAGATCCGGCGACCGTCGGCGGCTGTTGCCAAGACGACCCGGCGGCGGCCGACAAGGCGCTGCTCCTGCTCCCGCTGTTCGGGTTCGGGGCTTGGCGGCGCCGGCGGGGCTGATCGTCCCCTGCGGCTCTTGAGGGAGGGAGGGCAGGGGAAACCAAGGTTTCCCCCGCTACGCCCCCTTCCTGTCGCCGGCCGGGGGGCGTGGCGCGTCGCCGCCTGCTGCGCCGCGGAAGCCCGCGCGCGCCCCGTGCCTCCCGCACGCGGCCCGACCCTCGCCGGGCGGCGGGAGTTCGAAAACGCCGGGCGCGACGGGGCCGCCGTGGGCCGCGGCGCCCGCCCCTGGCGCGCCACCGGTGAGGGCGCCGGGCACGCTACAAGGTGCGGCGAACCTTGCCTTCTGGGCCAAGGACCAGGGCGGCCCGCTGGCGCTCGTACTCGGCGCGGGAGAGCGTGCCGTCGTGGTAGGCGCGGTCCAGCGCGCGCAAGGCTTGGGACAACGCCGCGTCCTCTGCGGTGGGGGGCGGCGCGTCTGCCGCCGCGGGCGCGCCGGCGGGCGTGGGCGCCGCCGCCGGGCG
>JBEIVK010000810.1:0-1989 GCA_040373935.1 Alphaproteobacteria bacterium | reverse complement strand
CGGCGGGCGCACCGGCGCCTGCGGCGCCGCGTTCCGGCCGGCCTGGCGCGGGCCACGCCCGCCACCGGCCGCCCGCACGGCTCAGGGGGCGACCTCCTCGGCGTCCTCCGCGTCGTCCGACCGCACGTCCCGGCCGGCCGGTGCGACGTCGTCGAGGTCCCGGTCGCGCGCCTCGGGCAGCGTCGGGTCGCAGAAGACGATGATCCACCCCTTCTTGGTGAACTTGTTGTCGTCGGCCAGGGTGACCGCGTGCTGGGGCATCGCCTCGCCCTTCTCCAGCTGCTTCAGGAGCGGCGTGGCCTGGTAGTTGTCCACGCAGACCTTAAACTTCTCCTGGATCGCCGGGGTGAGCGCCGACTCCACCGCCTCATGGCACTTCTCGTGGCGCCGCTTGGTGCCGCGGTCGCAGATCTCGACCTTCGCACCGTTCTGGAAGGAGGACCAGAGGTTCGTCGTCGACTGCTCTTTGTATTCCTTCGCCTTCGCCTTGAACTTGTTGGTCTCGGCGATCTGCTTGTCCAGCTCGCGCAGCGCGACCTTCAGCTCGGTGCGAACCTGGTCCCGCTCCGCCTCGGCAGACCCGAGCTTGGAGCGCAGCTCCTCGACCTCCGCCTTCATCGCCTTCCACTTCTCGGCGGCAGCCGCCCGCTTCTTTTCGTCGGCCAGCTCCTTCGCCTCGAACTCGGCGAGGCGCGCCTCTTTTTCAGCGAGGGCCGTGCTCAGCTCCTCCACGCGGGCCTGGGCCTTCTGCGCCTTGGTGGTGCCATCCTCCATCAGCTCTTTGCAGATCTCGACCAGCTCGGCCTCCGTGAGCTGCTCCTTCACGACCTGCGGCGGCGGCAGCGGGGGCGGCGCCGGCGGATCGTCGTCGCCCAACAGGCCGCACCCGCCCAGCACGAGGGCGGCGACCACAGGAAAATGTGCAGTGAGCGGGCGAAAGGCTGAGGTCAGCATCGGGGCTCCGGTCCAGGTCGCTCCGACTTAGCCGGCCCGCGACCGCGGGGCGAGCCGCCAGCGGCGCGCCACCGGGATATTGCTGCGGTCCAGCGCCGGTTCGGCGCACCTGGCGCGCGCACCCATTCCCCTTCGGAGTCCTCCATGTTCCGCGTTCTCCCTGCCCTGCTCGTCCTCGTCGCCTGCGGCGGCGCTGCCCCCGAGGCCACCGCCCCCGAGGCCGCCGCCCCCGAGGCCCCGGCCGCTCCCGCCGCCCCGCCGCCCGACAACACCCCCAACTCCAACGCCAACGCCAAAGCCGCCAACGACCCGGTCCCGGGCACCATCGCCGGCGCGGCGTTCACCAAGTCCGCGCTGGAGGCCGCCAAGGCCGCCGTCCAGCCGCAGATGAAGTTCGACGAGGCGGGCGTCAAGCTCATCACCCTGGTCGGCCCGCCCACCAAGCAAGAGGGCGACACCATCTCCTGGTCCGTGGCGGACGGCGCCGACTGCGCCACCCTCTCGGTCTCCAAGGCCGGCGACGCGGTCGGCGCGGTGTCCCTCGTCACCGTCCCGGGCGCCTGCAACTGAGGCCCCCGCCGCGCGGCGGGGCTCACCCGCCGCGGGCGAGCCGCCGGTGGGCCACGAGATAGCCCACGTCAAAGGCCCACAAAAATCCACCCTGCGCCACGATCGCAGCGCCCGCCCCGTGCAGGCGCGGGTCTCCCGTGGCGGTGCCGCGGGCGGCCATCCAGGCCCCCGCGCCCACGTAGAGCGCGTCCAGGCCAATGTTCACGGCCAGCACGCGCCGGGTCTTGGCCGCCGCCGCCACCGGGTCGGCCGCCGGCTGTCGGCTCCCCACGGCGCCCAGCCCGGCGATCCCGCCGTTGATCGCGCCCCACGCGGCGGTCATGCCCCCGGCCGCGCGGGCCCCCGGGTCGGTCGCGCCGAGGGCCAACGGCACACCGACCCCCACGCTGAGCGCGCCTTGCGCCCCCAGCACCGCCATCGCCCGCCGGTCCAGGGCGCGCCGGGCGGCGTCGGCGTCCACCGGGG
>JBEIVK010000704.1:0-2472 GCA_040373935.1 Alphaproteobacteria bacterium | reverse complement strand
CGGCCCCCGGCCGCACGCCCGCCGCCGCCACCGCCGGGACCGCCAGCGCCACGGCCCCGAGGCCCGAGACGCCCGCCAGCGCCGCCGCCGCTGCGCCCGCACCTTCTCGAAACAGCGCCCAGGCGGGCCCCATCGTCACCCCTCGGCGCGCCCCGGACGGCTCCCCCTTGACGCGGCGCTCTCCGTGCGTATCCTGGCCGGGTTCCGAGTGGGCCGCTGCGGCCCGCGCCGCGCACGGGCCGCCCACCGGCCGCCCGCGGGAGGGGTCAGATGGAGTTCAAGGTCGGCGACAAGGCGGTGTATCCGTCGCGGGGCGTCGTGGTGGTCACCGCGGTCGAGACGGTGGAGGTCGAAGGCTTCCGTGGGCAGATGTACAAGCTCAAAATCCTCGACAACGGCTCGTCCATCAGCGTCCCGGTCCAAAACGTCCAGCAGCTCGGCATGCGGCGCATCATCTCGGCCGAGCAGGTGGACAAGGTCTACGAGATCCTCCGAGATCGCGACGTGCCCGCCGACAACCAGACCTGGAACCGCCGCTACCGCGAGTACAAGGACAAGATCAACACCGGCGACTTGATGGAGGTGGGCAAGGTCCTGCGGGACTTGGCCCTGCTCAAGGCCAAAAAGAACCTCTCCTTCGGCGAGCGCAAGATGTACGACGAGGCGTCGACGCTGCTCATCCAGGAGATCGCCGTGGCCCGCGACATGGACGAGAAGCTCATCCGCACGGAGATCGAGCAGATCTTCGCCAGCTAGCCCGGCCCCCTCGCCGCCCGGGCGCCCCGCGGGATAGGCGCCGCGCCCGGAGTGCCCATGGCCGCGACGCTGCGCATCTACAACACCCTCACCCGCACGGTGGAGGACTTCGTCCCGCGCGAGCCGGGCACCGCGCGCATGTATGTCTGCGGCATGACGGTCTACGACTACTGCCACATCGGCCATGCCCGCGCCATGCTCACCTTTGACGTGGTGTACCGCTGGCTGGTCGAGCGGGGCCTCGACGTCACCTACGTCCGCAACTACACGGATGTGGACGACAAGATCATCGCGCGGGCGCAAGAGTCCGGCGAGGACGCCCTCGCCCTCGCCGCGCGCTTCATCGCCGCCCTCAACGAAGACCTCGAGCGCTTCGGCCTCGCGCTGCCGCAGGTCCAGCCCAAGGTCTCCGAGCACATCCCCGAGATCCTCGCGCTGACCGCCCAGCTCATCGAGCGCGGCCACGCCTACGCCGTCGGCGGCGACGTCTACTTCTCCGTCCCGTCCTTCCCGTCCTACGGCAAGCTCTCCGGCAAGCGCGTGGACGACCTCCGCGCCGGCGAGCGCGTCGCCGTGGACGAGCGCAAGCGCCACCCGGCCGACTTCGCGCTGTGGAAGTCTGCCAAGCCCGGCGAAGTCGCCTGGGACTCGCCCTGGGGCGCCGGTCGCCCCGGCTGGCACATCGAGTGCTCGGCCATGTCGCAGCGCCACCTCGGCACCCAGTTCGACATCCACGGCGGCGGCATCGACCTCGTCTTCCCCCACCACGAAAACGAGATCGCCCAGTCCGAGTGCGGCACCGGACACGCCCCCTACGCCCGCTACTGGATGCACAACGGCCACGTCCACCTGGGCGAGGCCAAGATGTCCAAGTCCATCGGCAACGTCATCCGCATCCGAGACCTCCTCGACGAAGCGCCCGCCGAGGCCCTGCGCCTGCTCTACCTGCAGACCCACTACCGCTCTCCCCTGCCCTTCACGTCCGACCGCCTGGCCGAGGCCCTCGCCGGGGTCGACCGCGTCTACACCGCGCGCGAAGCCCTGGAGCAGATGGCCGCCCAGGAGCCCACCCACACGGTGGACCAGCTCGTCCGCGACTTCGAAGACCCGGCCGCCAACCTCCGAGACGCCGCCCGTGCCTTCTCCACCGCCTTCGGCGACGCGATGGACGACGACTTCAACACCGCCGAGGCCGCCGCCGTCCTCTTCGACCTCGTGCGCATCGCCAACCGCTTCGCCAACCTCACCAAGGCCCGCCCCCGCGCCGCCGCCCTCGCCCGCGAAGCCCTCACCTGCTTCGACCTCGCCGGCCGCGTGCTCGGCATCGGCGGCCGCAGCTCCGCCGCGTGGTTCGCCGAGGTCAAGCAGCTCCGCCTCCGCGCCCAGGGCCTCAGCGAAGACAGCGTGCAGTCCATGATCGACGCCCGCCTCGCCGCCCGCCGCGCCAAGGATTGGGCCGAGGCCGACCGCCTGCGCGACGCCCTCGCCGCCCTCCACATCGTGCTGATGGACGGCCCCACCGGCACCACCTGGCGCATGCGCATCGAGTCCCCCGAGGGCGCCGCCCCCGCCCGCTGAGCCCGCCGGCGTCGCTGCGGCCCCCGCACCAATTCTCCACGGCGTACCACGGCCTTCGGGGCGCCTGCCGGCCTGCGGCCGGCACCCCGTGTGCTCTGGGGTCGCGGCGCGGCCGCGCCGTGGGGGGGGCGGGGGGGG
>JBEIVK010000583.1:0-3039 GCA_040373935.1 Alphaproteobacteria bacterium | reverse complement strand
GGCCTTGCTCTTGGACGGGGCATCGCCCGCGAGCGCGCCCCCGGCGACGGCGGTGTGAAGCAGCGCGAGGGCCAAGATGCGACGCCACATGGGGGCCTCCGGGGCGGCCCGCGCAGACGGGCGAGCCCCCGTGAACATTCAGTCGAGTCCCAGCGAGGCGAACCCGGCCGGGAGGCGCGGGCCGGCGGGCCGCGGGTCGATCGCCCGCAGGGCGTCGATGACCTTGCCCACGCCGGCCGCGCGGTCCTGCCAGTCCGGCTCCTCGTTGCGCAGGAAGCCGCCGTCGCCCGGCAAGAGCCGGTGGGCGGACGCGATCTTCTGGGCCAGGCCCGCCGTGCGCGCCTCCAGCGCGGACTCCGCGGCCGCCCGCCCGGGGCTGCCGGACGGCCCGGCGGCCCGCAGGCTGAGGGCCGCATCCCACGCGGCCGCCCGCGCCTTCACGATCGAGAAGTCGAAGAGCCCCTCGTCGAGGCGGCCGAGCCAGCGGTCCACCCGGTCGAGGGCGGGGTTCAGCGTGTTGAGGGCGGCCTGCACCCGGTCGATCATCTCGGCGAGGATGTCGTTGACGACGTGGTAGTCATCGTAGAGCAGGTGCGGGTCTGCGCCCTTGTCCAGCAGCTCCGCCACCACCCGCGGCAGGTCGTCGTTGATGTGGGCGTTCATGCCGAGCAGCAAGTGCTGCACGATGAAGACCTCTGCGTCCCGCCCGGCGGCGAAGGCGGCGGCCCAGGGCGCCGAGGGCGCCGCGTCGTGGTTGCGGCGCGCGTTGACGGCCCGAAACCAGTGCCCGGCGAAGATGACGTCGAAGCGGACCATCTGCGGGGCGTCCACGAAGCGCCCGCCCGCGATGCCGGCGGCGATGGCCCGCGTGGTGGCGAGGTACAAGCAGGCGAAAAACCCGTGGCGATCCTGCGCGTCGCGGAAGCGCCCGGCCTCCATGTCCATGCGCGCGAGGACGCCCTCCACCGGCCGAAGATCCACCGTCTCCCCCGTGTTCGTCATCCCCTGCCCCTGCTGCCCGCCGCGTAGCCGGTCTGCGCCCGCCCCGCCGCCCGTCCGCGGGTTAGTCCGGCGGCCCTGACCTCGAGGTGCCCGCATGTCCAACGACTTCATCTTCCAGATGATCGGCACGGAGAAGCGCCTGCCCACCGGCCGGCAGATCCTCCAGCCCACCTGGCTTTCTTTCTTCCCGGACGCCAAGATCGGCATCATCGGCCACAACGGCGCCGGCAAGTCCACCGTGCTGCGCATCATGGCCGGCGTGGACCAAAACACCAACGGGGAGACCATCCTCAAGCAGGGCGCCACCGTCGGCTACCTCGCGCAGGAGCCGCAGCTCGACGAGGCGAAGACCGTCCGCGAGAACATCGAGGCCGCCGTCGCCAGCGTGAAGTCGCTGCTCGTCCGCTACGAGGCGGTCAACGAGGCCTTTGGCGATCCCGACGCCGACTTCGACGCCCTCACCGAAGAGCAGTCCCGCCTGCAGGACGCCATCGAGGCCGCCGGCGGCTGGGACCTGGACCGCAACCTCGACATCGCGATGGACGCCCTGCGCGTGCCGCCCGGCGATTGGGGCGTCACCACGCTCTCCGGCGGCGAGAAGCGCCGCGTCGCCCTGTGCCGGCTCCTCCTCGAAAAGCCGAATCTCCTCCTGCTCGACGAGCCGACGAACCACCTCGACGCCGAGTCCGTCGCTTGGCTCGAGCGCCACCTCGCCGAGTACCCGGGCTGCGTCATCGCCGTCACCCACGACCGCTACTTCCTCGACAACGTGGCGCAGTGGATCCTCGAGCTCGACCACGGCAAGGCCTTCCCCATCGAGGGCAACTACTCGAGCTGGCTCAAGCAGAAGGGCGAGCGCATGCGCCAAGAGCGCAAGGAGGAGGACCGCCGCCAAAAGCTGATGGCCGCCGAGCTGGAGTGGATCAGCGCCTCCCCGCGCGCCCGCCAGGCCAAGTCCAAGGCCCGCATCTCGGCCTACGAGCAGCTCGTCGCCCAGGAAAAGGACGCCCGCCGCCAGTCCGGCGCCCGCATCAACATCCCGCTGTCGCGGCGCCTCGGCGGCAAGGTGCTGGTGGTCGATGGTCTCACCAAGGCCTACGGCGAGAAGCTCCTGTTCGAAAACCTGAGCTTCGAGCTGCCCCCCGGCGCGGTGCTCGGCGTCATCGGCCCCAACGGCGCCGGCAAGACCACCTTCATGCGCATCATCCTCGGCCAGGAAGCCGCCGATCGCGGCACCGTGACCCTGGGCGAGACGGTGGACCTCGCCTACGTGGACCAGTCCCGCGACACGCTGGACCCGGCGAAGTCCGTGTGGGAGGAGATCAGCGAGGGCAACCAGGAGCTGCTCGTCGGCGGGCAGGCCGTCAACAGCCGTGCCTACGTCGCGCTGTTCAACTTCACCGGCTCGGACCAGCAGCAGAAGGTCGGCACCCTGTCGGGCGGCGAGCGCAACCGGGTGCACCTCGCCAAGCTGCTCAAGCGCGGCGGCAACCTCGTGCTGCTCGACGAGCCCACCAACGACCTGGACGTCGAGACGCTCCGCAACCTCGAAGAAGCCATCGCCGAGTTCCCCGGCAACGCCATCATCACGAGCCACGACCGCTTCTTCCTGGACCGCATCTGCACGCACATCCTGGCCTTCGAAGGCAACTCCCAGGTGCTGTTCTTCGAGGGCAACTACCAGGAGTACGAGCGGGACCGCAAGCGCCGCCTCGGCGTGGACGCCGACCAGCCGCACCGCATCAAGTACAAGAAGCTCACGGGCTGAGGCGGTCGGGCGCGGCCGGGTTTTCGGGGCCTTGGGGCGAAAGGGGGCGCGCGCGCCCCCTCTCGCAACGCTCTCCCCCGGTGGCCCCGCCGGAGGGGCCGGGCCGGCGGCGGGAAGGATGGGGGGGTTGCGGGGGAACCCTGGGTTTCCCCTGCCCCAAGATGGCCTATCTGGGTGTGCGGCGGGCCTCGGCTGCCCGCGCGTGGGCTTCGAGGCCCTCCATGCGGGCGAGGCGGACGGCGTCCTCGACGATGCCGGCGGCGGCGGCG
>JBEIVK010000280.1:0-5419 GCA_040373935.1 Alphaproteobacteria bacterium | reverse complement strand
CCGGGTGGCGCGCAAGGGAGGAGGTGGCGGCGCGGCCGCGCCACCGGACCGGCGCGGGGGCGTTGCGGGGCCGCGCAGGCCCCGCCCCAAGAGCATGACAAAGACGACGTGTAACGCCGACTCACGGTGCTATCCCTCGGGGATCTCCAGGCGCTCGCCCCCGCCGAAGAACACGCAGCGACGGTGATCGCCGGCGGGCACGGACTCGCCGTCCCAGACCACGCAGTCGTGGAGGGTGGCCCCCGCGGGCACGCGCGCCCCCGCGCCGACGACGCTGCGCGAGAGGCGCCCGTGGACCGTCGCGTCTGGGCTGACCCACGCGCCGTCCGGGCGGCGGGGTGCGCGGGCCCACGGGTCCAGCGCCAGGGGGAGGGCGCCGTCCAGCGCGTCGAGGTTGGCGCGCAGGTACTCGGCGGGCGTGCCGATATCGACCCAGGACCCGGCGTGAAGGACGCTTTTGACGAGACCGGCGGGGACGACCTCGCGGTACGCGGTGCGGAGGATGCAGGCCTCGCCCGGCGGCACGCGGTCGAGCAGCGCGGTGTCACAGGCGTGGATGCCCGTGAAGTGCGTGCCGGGCCGGCCGCGGCCCGGGGCGCCCGCGAAGTCGCGCATCCGCGTGATGGTGCCGCTGGCGT
Organism: Alphaproteobacteria bacterium; assembly: GCA_040373935.1. Lineage (GTDB taxonomy): Bacteria > Myxococcota_A > UBA796 > UBA796 > UBA2385 > JBEIVK01. The sequence goes on along the minus strand of JBEIVK010000280.1, from coordinate 4,781 downwards.
CGGCCTCGACGGGAGCCTCCCGGGACAAGGCTGGGTCTTCGCGGAGCAGCATGGCGGCGCCCCCGGCGGGAACGGCGGCGGCCAGGGCACGGAGATCGGCGTCGACGAGGATGTCGCCGTTCACGATGACCACCCGTGCGGCCAGGTGCGCGCGCGCCGCCCGCAAGCCACCGCCGGTGCCGAGGATGTCGGGCAGCTCGACTTGGAGGGCAACGCCGTTGGCATCGGCCCAGGCCGCGATTTGCGGCCAGAGGTGGTGGGCGTTGACGACGATCCGCGTGTGGCCGGCGGCGCGCAGCCGGGCCAGCGCCTCGTCGAGCAGCGGGCGCCCGCACACCGGAAGAAGCGGCTTGGGACGGTGGGATGTGAGCGGCCGCAGGCGCGTGCCGAGCCCAGCGGCGAGCAGGAAGGCGGTGGCGTCCACGGCGCGGTCCTTGGCAAGTGGGGCGGAGCAGCGTATCGCGGACCCATGCGCACCGTGCCTGAGCTGCTGCTGTCCCGCTTTGACGATCAGCCGGAGCGCCCTGCGTTCTTTGTGCGAAACGGCGAGCTGGACGGCTTCGGCGGAGAGCCCGCCCGCGCCCCGGGGTGGACGCTCTTTCGGCGCGGCGTGGCGTTGGACCTCGTGAGCGGGCTTGCGCGGCGCCTTTCGAGCCTCGGGGTCGGCCCCGGCGTGCGGGTGGCCGTGGTGGCCGAGACGAGCGCGCGCTGGTTGGCGGTGGACCTCGCCGTGCTCTGCCTCGGCGGCGTGATGGTGGGCGTTTATCCAGGCGCGTTGCCGGCCGAGGTCCGCGAGGTCCTGGCCGACAGCGGCGCTGCCGTGCTCATCGCCGAGGACGCGGCGATGCTCGCCCGGCTGGGCCCGGAGCTGGACGCGTTGCCCGCGTTGGTGCAGGTTCTCACCTTCGAGGACGGCCCCGGGGCACGCCCGCTGCTCCCCGCCGCCGCAGACCGCGCGTTTTTGCGGGCCCAGGCGGCCGCGGTGCGCGGGGAAGACCTCGCGACCCTGGTCTACACCTCGGGCACGACCGGGCGCAGCAAGGGGGTGCGGCTCACGCACCACAACCTCGTCGCGGTGGTGGAGGCCACGCAGGCCGCCTTGCCCATGGGGCCGGGGGAGCGCTCCATCGTCTTCTTGCCGATGGCCCACGTCCTGCAGCGGGTCGCGGTCTACCGCGGCCTCCTGGAAGACCTCGAGGGTTGGTTCTCCCGCATCGACGACTTGGTCGACACGATGGCGGTGGCGCGCCCCACCGTGCTCGCCACGGTGCCGCGGATGCTGGAGAAGATCCGGCAGACGGCCGAGGCGACGGCGGCGGCCCGGGGTGCGCGGGCCAAAACCATCTTCGACCATGCCTTCCGGGTGGGCCGGGCGGCCGCCGAGCTGCGCCGGGCGGGGCGGCCCCTGCCGGCGTCGTTGCGGGTGCAGCACGCGCTCGCGGATCGCCTGGTCTTCGCGCGGGTGCGCGAGCGGCTGGGCGGGTCGCTGCGGCTGCTCGTGAGCGGCGGGGCGGCGCTGCACCCGGACGACGCCGGCTGGTTCGAGGCGCTTGGGGTCACCGTCTGCGAGGGCTATGGCCTCACCGAGACGAGCGCGCCCGCCACCACCAACCGCCCCGGCGCCGCCCGGCTCGGCACCGTGGGCCAGCCGCTCCCGGGCGTCGCGCTCCGCCTGGACGCCGACGGGGAGGTGCTGGTGCGCGGGCCCGGCGTGTTCTCTGGCTACGAGGGGGACCCGGCCTCGACCGCGGCGGCCTTCACGGCGGACGGCTTCTTTCGCACGGGCGACATCGGCGTGTTGGACCCGGACGGCTTCCTCCGCATCGTGGACCGCAAAAAAGAGCTGCTCGTCACCGCCGGCGGGAAGAACGTCGCGCCGGTGCCCATCGAGGCCGCGCTCGTCGGAGATGGCGTGGCGCAAGCGGTCCTCGTCGGCAGCGAGCGCCCCTACCTCGTCGCGCTGCTCGCCTTGGACCCGGAGCACCCGGCCGCGGCCGACCGGGCGTCCGCCGCCCTGCGCGCCGGGATCGACGCCCGGGTCGCGGCCGTGAACGCGCGCCTCCCGGCCTACGCCACCGTGAAGCGCTGGGCCCTGCTCCCCGGCCCCTTGCAAGTCGAGACCGGCGAGCTGACGCCCACCCTCAAGCTTCGACGCCGGGAGATCCTGCGCCGGCACGCGGCGCTCATCGCCGCGCTGTACGATGGAGGGCGCGGGGCGGGCGGCGCCGGGGGGGCGTGATGCTGGGCTTGGTGCTGGCGGGCGGGGCGGCGCGGGGCGCTTACGAGGCCGGGGTGCTGCGGTACCTGTTCTGCACGCTGCCGCGCGAGCTGGGCCGCCCCTGGTGGCCGGCGGTGGTGAGCGGCACGAGCGTTGGCGCGCTCAACGGCATCTTCGCGGCGGCCCGCGAGCCGCAGCGGATCGAGTGGCTGTCCCGGCTCTGGCAGACGATGCGGGTCGATTGGGTCTACACGATGCCGGCCACCGGCGTCGTCAGCGCGGCCCGGCTCCTGTTGGACCCGGGGCGGGCCTCGGCCTTGCTGGACCCAACCCCCCTCGCGGACTTGGTGCGCCGCGAGTTCCCGGCGGCGGCCCTCGCGCGTGCGCTCGGCAGCACCGCGCTGCGGGCGGTCATCGTGTCGGCCACCGAGGTCGCCACCGGCAGCAACACGCTGTTCGTGGAGACCTCCGACCCGGACCTCGACCTCCGCCCCTTGCCGGGCGCGCGGCAGGTGCGGGTGCGCATGGGGGCCGAGCACCTCATCGCGAGCGCGGCGCTCCCGGTGATGTTCCCGCCCGTGCGCATCGAAGGCACGGTGTACGTCGACGGCGGTCTGCGGCAGAACACCCCGCTTCGCCCGGTCTGGATGGCCGGCTGCACGCGCGCCATCGTCGTGGGCACCTCGATGGACCGCGGCGCCGAGGCCGCGACGCGCCTCGATGCGGTGGTTCCCACGTTGCCTTTTCTCGTCGGCAAGACGCTGAACGCCCTCACCTTGGACCCGGTGGAGCGGGACCTTCGGCGCGCCGAGCAGGTCACGGAGATCATCTCCTGGGGGGTGCGGCAGCACGGTCCGGCCTTCGCCGCGGGCCTCGCGCGCGACCTCGGCGTGCGGCCGGTGCGCACGCTCTACCTGCGGCCAAGCGTGGATCTCGGCCGCCTCGCGTGCAGCGTGTACCAGGAGGGCCCGCCCGAGGTCACGCCGCAGCTCCGCTGGCTGCTCTCGGCCATCGCCGACCGCGCAAACGCCGGCGAGGGCGAGTCCGACTTCCTCTCCTACCTGCTCTTCGACCGCAGCTACACCGCGCCGATGGAGGCCCTCGGCCACGCCGACGCCGCGGCCCGTGCGGACGAGATCGTCCGCTTTTTGACCGAGGCGGACCCGCTGCTCGACGGCCTGGACGCGGAGGGGGCATGAGCACGCTCGGCGTGTCGGCGCTGCTCGTCGGCCGCCTCGCCCTGGCGGGCGCAGATCCGCTGGCCGCGTGCACGACGACGGCGGCGGGGTCGGGCTTCCTGCACCGTTGCGGGCGGGTGCTGTTGACGGAGCTGCCGGCGGCCGTGGGCGACCCCGCGTCTGCGCTCGCGGCGGCGGCTGCGGATCTGTCCCGGCAAAATCCCGGCGTCGCGGTGCGCGCGCAGCCGCTCGTGTGGGAGGGCGGCGCGGTGGACGCCGTCGCGGTGGAAGGGCTGGGCGGCACCGTGCGCGTGGCGGTGGTGCCGACGCCGCTCGACGGGCTGCGCGTGCTCGTCTGCGCCGTGGGGGGCGTCACCCCCGTCGAGGAGCGTGTCTGCGCCAGCGTCGTGGCGCACGCGATGGCGGTCGGCCTGCCCCGAGGGGGCGCGCCCGCGGCCGGTGCGGGGGCGTCCGGTGCGGTGGCGGCCCCGGCCCCCGCCGTCGTCCCCGCGCCTGCCCCGCCGACTGCGCCCGGCGAAGCCCGTTTTGCCGGGCCCGAGCGCTTCGCCGTCGCGTCCCTCCCCTCGTCCGCCCGGCTCGACGGCCCGCTGCCCGACGCCGCCGGCCCGCGGTGGCGCGGCGCCCCGGTGTCCATTCCCTCAGATTGTTCCTGGTCTTTGCTCGCCGAGGCCAAAGGCGCGCTCACCTGCGCCGACGGCGTGCTCACGGTCGGCGCGGTGCCCGTGGCCGACAGCGAGTCCCTGCTCGATCTCCTGCTCGAGCCCTACCGGGCCGCCGCCCGCGGGCCCGACGCCACGGTCAGCCTCCGTCGCTTGCGGGGCCCTTGCACCCTGCGCGGCGCGGCCGGCCGCTGCGCCCAGGTGGATCGCCTGCGCGCAGACGAGGGCGGGGATCGCGTGCTCGCCGGTGTGCTCGCCGACGCGGGGACCACCTGGTTCCTCGTGTGCGAGGCGGGCGGCCTCGCCCCCGGGTTGCCCGTCGCTTGCGCGCCGTGGTTCGGCGCCTGGCCGCCGCCGCGGAGCGGCCGATGAGCGCGTTCTCGTCGTCCCGCGCGGTGGCTGCATCGTCTTGGGGCAGGGGAAACCAAGGTTTCCACCGCAACGCCCCCTTCCTTCCCGCCCCGGCCCCCCGCGGGCGCCCCGGCGCCATCGCACGGTCTCGGTCGGGCGCCGTGGGCGTGGGCCCCCGCGGGTCGGTGGCGTCGCCCGCCCCAAAGCCGCGGCGGAGCTGCCTGTGAGCCCCCGCGCCCTCCTGCCGCGCTGGGTGGACGCCGCGGTCTTCGCGCCGCTGTCCCGGGCCAGTTGGTCGGCCGGCTGGTCGTGGCTGGCCGAGCGCGCGGCGGCGCCGGCGCCGGGGGCGCTCGT
>JBEIVK010000931.1:0-1681 GCA_040373935.1 Alphaproteobacteria bacterium | reverse complement strand
CGCCGCCGCCGCCGGGGCGATCGTCGGCTTCGTTGACGCGAATCTGCCGACCGTCGAGCTGCGCGCCGTCGAGGGCCTTGCGGGCCGCCTCGGCCGCCTCGTCGGTGGCGAAGGTCACGAACCCGAAGCCGCGGCTCTTGCCCGTCTCCCGGTCCATCACCACGCGCGCGTCCACCACCTCACCGAACGGGGCGCATGCACCGCGCAGCGACTCGTCGTTGGTACCCCAGGCCAGACCACCACAGAACAGCTTCTTACCCATGACTCTCTCGTGCTCTCTCGACGGAACGGAAACCGGATGCGACCGCGGCGGGCCGGGTGGTGACGCGACCTGCGTGACCAACCGAGAGTGAAGCGAAGCCTCGCTCCCTCCGGCACGAGGAGTGTAAGGCAGGGCGCGCGCAGGCGCCACGCCGTCACCGGAAAGACACCGCTGTTTTTGCGATTTCGCCCGCCGCCAGCGCGGCTGCCCGCCACGCGTGAGCCAGCGCGTGGCCGGGCCGCTGGGCTTCGACGTGGGCGAGGATCGGGGCCCCAAGCAGCGCGAGATCGCCGAGCAGGTCCAACAGTTTGTGTTGTGCGACCTCGTCCGGCCGGCGCAACGGGCGGCCGATGGGGCCTTTGGCGTCGAAGACGATCGTGTTGTGCAAGCCGGCCCCCCGCGCCAGGCCGGCGCTGCGGAGCGCCGGTGCCTCGGCGAGCAGGCCGAAGGTGCGAGCGGGGGCGGTCTCTTTCCGAAACTGCGCCCGGCCCCCGCTGAAGCGCGCGATCCCACTGCCGACCGGAGCCGGAAAGTCGACGTGGCAGACCACCTGCGGCCCCGCGGCGGGCGTGGCCCGCACCGCCCGATCGCCCTCGGCGACCGCCACCGGGCGCCGGAGCACGAACCGGCGCGCAGGCGCGCCCGAGGGGACGCGACCGGCGGCGTCAAAAAGCGCGACCCAGCCCGCAGCCGAGCCATCGAGCGCAGGCACCTCCGCGCCTTCGAAGCGGATCTCGGCGGCGTCCACGCCGTCTCCGTGCAGTGCGCCGAACAGGTGCTCGACCGTGCTCAATTCCCAGTCCGGGCCGCCCAGGCGCGTCGCCCAGCCCGTGCCGCGCACGAGCGCGGGGCCGACGGGTTGCAGCGGGCCGCCCGCCGGGCCCAGCCACCAACCGCCGCAGGCGGGCCCGATCGTCAGCGCGCAGGGCGAACCGCTGTGCAGGCCCTGCCCCTCCACCCGAATGGCGCGGGCCAGCGTCCACTCGGGGCCGAAGCCGCCGGGCTCAGCGGGCACGGGGCGGCGGCGCCGGCAGGCCCGTCACTTGATCGCCCACCCGCACGCCGAGCGCAGAGAACCACCCTTGGGGGACCTCGAGGGCGTACATCGCGGGGGCGCCGGAGGGGACGCCGCGGGTGTCGTGCGGCGCCATGTCGGCGAGGGCGACCACGCGGCCTGTCTCCGACAGGTAGGCGATGGACAGCGGCAGGAGGGTGTTTTTCATCCAGAAGGAGCGAGGGCGCGCCTCTGGGTACACGAACAGCATGCCGGTGCCGGGCGCCATCGTGGTGCGGAACATCCTGCCTTTGAAGCCCCAGACCAAAACGGAAAAATGCGGAGCCTCCATGAATTCAAGGGGCAACGTTTGGTCCTTTACTTTTATCCCAAGGACGATACGCCTGGTTGCACGGCCGAAGCTT
>JBEIVK010000072.1:0-11170 GCA_040373935.1 Alphaproteobacteria bacterium | reverse complement strand
CGGGCGGACAGGGAAGGGGGCGTTGCGGGGGAAACCGTTGGTTTCCCCTGCCTCCAGACGAGGCCGACCCTATTCAGCGGTGAACAAGCACCGCGTGATGGGCTGGTAGATGTCCCGCAACGCGACGAGGTAGTAGGTCCGGCCTGCGATCAGGCCGTCGGGGGCGCCGCTCTCGGGGAAGGCCTGCCGGGTGCCGCCGGGCACGTCGCCGTAGACGACCGGGGGCCGCACGGGGTCGGCCGTGGGGCTGACGTCGAGCCGCCAGAGGGTGCCGTCCGGGAGGTCGAGGTTGGGCGGAACGCCGGGGGATTGGGTGCCTTCTTCCATCACGTAGAGGTAGCGGGCGCCGCCACCCGTCCAGGTGATGACGCCGTCGGCGTCGACGCCCTGGCCGGCCTCGCAGGGGCCGGGCTCGTAGAAGAGCTGGTCGTAGAGCGGGCCGCCGAAGGGGGCGATGTCGGCGAAGTCCGCCTCGACGAAGCCGCGCCAGGCCAGCTCGCCGGCGAGGAAGGCCTGCATGCGCGCCGGGTCAGTGGTGGGGATGCCCGTGGTGTGGCGGTCGAAGCCGTTGTTGTCCTCCGGGTCGAAGGCGCCGAAGGCCGTGCTGTCCACCCAGCCGGCGAGGACGGCGAGGCCCACCTCGTTGAGCGTGTCGGTCCAGATGGGGCCGGCGTCCACCGACCAGCCGGACGGGCCGAGCGGGGGCTCGTCGGCGCTGTGGCAGCAAACGCAGGCGGTGGCGGCGGTCTGGGCGCTCGCCCACTCGTACTCGGCCACCCACGCCGGGTCGGAGAGGCGCGGGTCGTCGTCGGAGGCCACGGGCTCCCCGGCCCCCGGCCAGTAGGGGCGCTGCGTGAAGACCGGGGCGCACTCCGCGTAATCGACGTAGCGGCGGCCTTCCTCGGTGGCGCCGGAGATGGCCTGCCACGTGCAGACCTTGCCGCCCTCGGAGCGGCCCGGCGGCTCGCCCGCCAAGGGGTCCCGACAGACGCGCTCGAAGGGCTGGAAAACGCCGGTGGTGCTGCCTCCGCCGTCGTCCCCACCGCCCCCGGCGCAGACCTCGGACGGGGTGAAGACACCCTGTGCAAAGCTGCACCCAAGCTCGACCCCGCCGCAGGACCCGGCGTCGCTGCCGGGGAAGACGAGGATGGTCTCGTCGGGCGCGCCGCCCGCGACCAGGCACTCGCCGAGGATCTCGCCCCGATCGCAGGAGAGCGCGGGCTCGAAGGTGCCGGGATCTGCCCCCGGGATGGGCGCGGCGCAGTCGGCGCCCGCGGAGTCCGCCGTCCAGTCCGCGCCAGTGTACTCCTTGCACTCTGCGCCCTGGGAGAACGGGTTGACGTAGGTACAGCGCCCGGCAATGGCCGACGCAGCGCTGTCCTCACCGTCTCCGCCCCCGCCGGAGGCGTCGTCCTTGTCGGTGTTTCCGCCGCATGCCGCGAGGGCCAGGGCCCCCCAGAGTCCGATCGTGGTCCGCATGGCCCGTCCTCCCGCTCGCCATGCATACCCTTTGCATACGGTTCCGCCAAGGCGGGCGGGGGCCGCCCCCGAAAAACGAACGCGCCTCGCCGCGGAGGGCGAGGCGCCAAGCCGAAGCGGCGCGCGTCAGGCCGGAACGGTGCTGCCCTTGCGGTTGCGGTACAGCTCGGCGTCGACCACGGCGCGCATGGCCGCCTCGTCGAGCTTGCCGCCCAGGAAGGCGTTGACCTGCTTCGCCGCCGCCAAGGGGTCCTTCACGGCGGTGTCGTAGCGCAGCTCCATCATCTCGAAGTTGGGGCGCTTCCGCACCATGATGCGCACGGCGGCGAGGTGGTTCATGTAGGCGTCGATCATCATGCGGTCGTCGCTGGCGTCGGCCTCGCCCCGGTGCTGCAGCATCTTGTTCTGGCTGGCGATGACCTCGTTGAGATCCCGCCGCATGAAGATGATCTTGTAGGCGTTGTCGTCCGGCAAGTCCTTCAACAGGAAGGAGATGACCTTCAGCGCCTTGCCGCGGCCCTCGCGGATGTAGGACTTGTCGGTCTCCTTTTCCAGGTCCTTCACGCGCTCGACCTCGTAGTAGCCCTTGGGGTTGTCGATGTCGGCGGTGCGCACTTGGTCCGTCATCACGGGAACGCCGCCCGCTTCGAGCATCTTCATCATCATCGAGGTGCCGGAGCGCGGCAGGCCGGACACGATGACGACCGGCTCGCCGAGATTGGGCTTACCACCGAACAAGGAAGAGAAGAAGCCGGCCATGGGGAGAACCTTCAGAGCGTGACGCCGAAGCGGCCCTTGAGCGCGAAGCCCGCGAGCAGAGAGAAGCCGAAGAACCAGCCGAGAATGCCGCCTTCTCCAGCGGGGAAGGGGCCGAGGGGTTGATCCCGGCGGTCCAGCGTGATGGAGGCGAAGGGCGAGTCAGCCGCCGGGACCGGCTCGGCCGGGTACAGCAGCGCCTCAACCGACTTGGTGCGCAGGGGGCTGACCTTGCGGGGCGGCCCGCCCACGGCGACGGACTTGGCCTCGGAACGCCCACCCACCGTGAAGGTGACGGTGTGATCGCCCGCCTCGACGAGGCGCAGGCGCACGGCGACGGCGCCGTCGGCGGTGCGGACCGGGGGCGCGTCCAGCGCGAGCCCAGGGGACAGGGCGACCTCGACCTCTCGCGCCGCGACGCCGGGGGCGGCCGCCTTGTCGAGCGTGGCGACCATCACGGCCGTCTCGCCCACGGGCAGCGGCGCATAGGCGTAGTGGGAGACGATCTGGACCAAGATGGCCGTCATCGGCGCGAACATCACCGCCATCGGGACGATGTTGTAGGCGAGATAGGCGACGTTGTAGGCCAGGGCTTTGGCGGTGGCGGAGAGCACGACGCGCAGGTCGTCCCGGAACAGCACAACCTCCAGCAAGTGCACCTGGATGCGCGACTTCGCCCGCGCGATGCCCGCCTGGTTGCTCACGAGCTTGTAGACCAGCAGGGCGACCACGCCCGCGATGACCGGCCACAGCAGGAGGTCGAACCACGCGTGGGCGTGGCCGAATGGCGCGAGCAGGACGTCGAAGACCGACGTAAAGATGGCGTTAAAGGTGCCCATTCGCAGAGATGGCCCTCAACCGCGACCAGCGGCGCGGGAGATCAGGAGATGTAGCCGAGGCCCTTGAGCTTGGCGCGGATGTCGGCGTCGTTCTTGCTGTCCTCGAAGTGGAGCATCTCCTTTTCGAGGATGTGCTGAACGAACTCTTCGGCGGTGGCGTAGCCGGCGACGTCGGCCACCTTCTTCACGCGCTCGAAGAGGTCCTTGTCGACTTTGACGGAGACGGACTTGCCGAGGCCGAACATGGGAGACTCCAGGGGAGAGGGAAAATCAGGGGCGAAGCACGGGCTGGCCCGTGCTGCCGGCAGGAGGCGTGAGGCCGAACCACGCGTAGAGGGTGGCCGTGACGTCGGTGATCTCGTGGCCGCTGCCGTCGATCGGGCGGTTGGCGAGCAGCACGCCGGGCACGACCTCGGGGGCCATCAGGTGGTTGCCGGACCAGCGCGAGGTGTTGTCCTCGACGACGACGGCAGGCACCTCGCCCAGCGTCGACTCGTCGCTGTGCCCGAAGCCGGCGTTGAAGCCGATGACCAAATCGGGCGCCTCCGCCACCCGAGGGCCGCTGTAGACCGCGGTGCTGCGGTCTACGCGCAAGACGGCGTTGGTGGCGGCCGGGCCGTCCGTGAGGGCGAGCAGGCGCGCGGCGAGCTCGTCCATCAAGGGGCCGGCCTCGGCGTCGGTGACGATGCCTTCGCCCTCGCGGCCGGCGCGGTTGAGGTACAGGCCGTTGAAGCCGATGGCATAGGCCCGCGTGCGCGACCAGTCCACGTCGCCGTGCGCGATGTGGCCGGTCGTCTTGCCGCCCTTGAGCACCAAGTAGCCGTTGTCGCGCAGCCAGGCGTTGAGATGCACCTTTCGCGTGAAGGGCTGGAAGCCGTGGTCGCTCATCACGAGAAGGAGCGAGCCGGCCGGCAAGCCCGCGCGGATCTCGCCGAGGAGGCGGTCCACGTTCTCGTAGTAGTGCTCGATGTCGTCGGCGTGGTGGGCCGCAGAGGCCGCGTCGTACGCCGGATGCGGCGGGGCGCCGGGCGTCTTCGGATCCCCGTGGCGCCAGAGCATGTGGCACTGGAGGTCGATGTCCGACAGGTAGAAGAACGTGGCGTCCCCGGGGGAGAAGCGGTCCAGGGCGACCTCGAGCATGCGCTCGGCGTCCTCCATGACCCGATGCACCTGCGACTCGTAGTCGTCGTCGTCGAAGGTGCCGTCCTTCAGGGCGTTCGTCTCTTCGGGCATGCCCTGGGTGTAGAACTGCCCGCCCATCGCGTCGTGCACCTCGCCGGAGAAGTCGTCCGGGGTGGTGATGGCCTGGGGCGGCGCATCGGAGGCCATGTTGACCGGCGAGGCGTAGACCTGGAAGGTGGGCCGAAGCTGCTTGGCGTAGAACCGCACGGCCCCGCCCAAGGGCAAAAGGCCGGCCGGAAGGGCGTCGAAGCTCACGGGCAGCCAGGGGGACCACTCGCCCTCGCGGAGCACGGCCCGGGCGTCGCCCACCTCGACGAGGACCACGTCCTCCGCAGGGTCCAGCGAGAACCGCACCGGGGCGGTGAGGTAATCGGCGTCCCCCGGGATTTGCCCGGGCGGCAGGCGGAAGATGTCCGGCGCGCCCTTGAGGGTGCCGCGCACGGTGTCGCCCGCGCCGTCGAGGTCGTAGTCTTCCACGGTGACGAGCTGGATGTCGCCCTTTTTGTCGCCGGGGGGGAGCGGCTGGTCCGTGAACCAGGTGTACACACCGTAGCCGCCGCGCATGTCCACCGTCCCCATGCCGGAGAGCGTGCGCGCCTCGGACGGGGTGGGCGGGTAGTTGCCGGGGATGCGGTAGACCTCCGTGGTGACGCCGGCCGCATGCAGCGCGTCCCACCAGGGCTGGCCCGTGCGGTTGTTGATGAGGTCCCCGCCGCCCAACGGGATGAAGTAGTCGCCCACCGCGAAGTACGGCGGCGGGTCCTCGGGCGGCGGCGTGGCCGAGCTGGTGGGGAGGTAGGTCTTCGCGTCCCGGTGAAGGAAGTCGAAGATGCCGTGCCCACCCGGATCCATGCCCGTCACGAAGTTGGACCAGGCGACCGGGGACTGGGGCGGGTTGCTGGTGCCGAGCGCCTGAAATCCGCCCTCGCCGGCCAAGGCCTGGAAGTGCGGGAGGCGCCCCGCGTCGATCAGCCGCTGGAGGATGACCGGATCCATGCCGTCGACGCCGAGCACAAAGACCCCGGGCCGCGCCGGCGGACCGTCCCCACACCCCCACAGCGCCAACGCGGCCGCCGCCGCCGCGAGATCACGCCGCATCGCCCACCGCCTTCACGCGCGCGCCGGGCGCCGCGCCCGACTGCGAGAGCGCGCGCGGGTCCACGGGGCCGCCGACCGGCCCGGGCGCGCCGGCCACAGGGAAAATCATCCGGCCTTGCATGTACTTGGGCGGCACCTGCCCGAACAGCGACAACACCGAGAACGGGATGTCGACGATGTGGGGCTTCTCTTCGGTGATGCGCCGGTTGCAGAAGAAGACGCCGGGCACGATGGCCGGGTCGACGCAGTGGTCTCCCGACCAGGACTTCGTGTTGTCGCGGAAGACCTCGGGCGTGACCGCCCCCGTCGCGCACTCCCAGGAGTTGCGGTACCCGCCCTCGTAGCCGACGAGCAAGTCCGGGGCGTCGAGGCGATACGGGCCATCGAAGAGCTTGTACGCACACTCGACCTTGCGCACGGCGCGCTCGCCCGTCGATGGGTCCACCAAGGCCTCGAGACGCCGCGCGATCTCGTCGCAGACGGCGCGGTACGCCTCGCCCTCGGCGACGATGCCAGAGGCCTCGCGGCCCGCACGGTTGATGAACAGACCGGTGAGCCCCAGCGAGAACGCCTGGGTGCGCGACCAGTCGACGTGCTCGAACCAGTCGCCCGAGGTGGTGTGGCCGTCCTTCAGCACGAGGAAGCCCTCGTCCCGCAGCCATGCGTTGAGGTTGACCCCACGGCGGAAGTTGGTGAAGCCGTGGTCGCTCATCACCATGACCACCGCGTCGTCCCCGACGCGCTCCAGCACCTTGCCGATGATGCCGTCCATGCGCTCGTAGACGCGCTGGATGGCGTCGGCGTAGGCCGTGGACTCCTTGCCGGCGTTGGCCGGGTGCGTCGGGTCCAGGTAGCGGTAGAACATGTGCTGGATGCGGTCGGTCGTGTCGAAGACCGTCGTGACCAACCCGGCGCGCTGGTGGTCGATGGCGTCGAAGAGCATCTTTTCGCGCTCGTCGCAGAAGGCCATCGCTTGGTCGAAGAAGGCCTGCTCGTCGATGACGCGCTCGTTGAGGGCCCAGGTGTCCTCGGCCAGCCCCAAGGTGGCGAAGGGGCCGAACTTCTTGGCCAGGTACACCGAGTAGACCTCGGGGTGGCTGATCGGCATCGCCGGGGATTCCGGGTCGATGTGGATGGGCGTCATGTAGAGGTTGACGTCCGGCGACACGCCCATCAGGTAGAAGCGGGCGATGCCGCGCACCTTGACGCCGAGCCCCGCCTCGAACTCGAGGGTGACCCACTCCGAATAGGTGCGCAGCGGCAAGTCGAAGGCCGGCCCGCCGTCCACCGCGAGGTGCACGCCGTCCGCCCGCACCGTGAGCGTGAACGGGAGCGTCATGCGCCCGCCGCCCTTCACCATGCTGTTGTCCGGGCCCACGATGCGGGAGCGGATGGTGTCGCCCTTGCGGCGGAGCACGGTCTGCTCGCCGCCGGTGAACGCCGCCTGCCCGCCCTCGGCCTGGGCCGTGGAAAAGAAGCTGAAGGTGCCCTGCGACCCCCGCAAATCCGGCACACACATGCCCGACAGCAGCAGGCCCTTGAAGGGCACGGGCGGGAAGGTGATGGGCACGCGCTGGATGGTGGAGGGGATGAAGCGATCCCCCAGGACCTTCCAGAAGGCCTGCGACTTCTGGAGCAGCTTGATCTTCGGCTTGTCGAGCGGGACCATGTACTTGCCGATGTTCAGCACCTTCTCCGCGTTGCGGATGTCGGTGGAGCTGATCATCGGGGCGTAGGTGCAGGGGTCCCGGGTGATGAAGTCGTAGATGCCGTGGCGCGACGGATCCACCCCCGTCGCGAAGGTGGACCACGCGACCGGCGACATCGACGGGTTTGAGGTGTCGAGCGGGCGGAACACCCCGCGCTCGGCCAAGCGCGCGAGGTTGGGCAGCCGGCCCTCTTGCAAGAACCGCGTGGTGATGCCCGGGTCCATGCCGTCGCAGCCGATGATGACGACCCGGCGGGTGCTCGCGCCCTTGTAGGGGTTGCCGACGCGCAGCAAGCGCCACGCGAAGGTGAGCGGCCAGAGCAGGATGGTGCCGATGGCCAGCGCGAAGGCCGCCAGCAGCACGGCCAGCGAGCCGGCAAAAGCGAAGCCCGCACCCGGCCCGACATACGCGTGGGCCGAGGCGGAGAAGAAGATGACCAGACCGGAGAGGGCGAGCCCGAGGCCAGCCCGGGAAGGAGCGGGGCGCATCATGGAAGGGCAGCATATAGTCGCCGCGCCCCGCCCGGGCTACCCTGCCCCGGTCACCGTTGGTCTCCTGAGGTCCCGCGCATGTCCTCCCTGCTTCCGGCCGCCCGCTCCTGGGCCGCCAGCGCCCTGCTTGCCTTCGCCGTCGCGTGCGGCGGCCCCTCTGCGGCCACCTTGCAGCAGGAGGCCGAAGCCGCCCTCGCCGCCAAGGACTACCCGACGGCCCTCACCAAGGTGGACGCCGCGCTCGCCCTGCCCGACGTGTCCGGTGACAAGGCGCAGTCCTGGCGCTTCGAGAGCCTGCGCCTCGACGCCTTCGCCTCGGGGGGCCAGGGCGCCGAGGTCAAGGCGGCGCTGGAGCGCCTCACCGGCGCCTACGACGCCCAGCTCACCGCCGCCTTGTACCGGTCTCTCGCCGACAAGCTGCGGGCCGCCGGCGACGGCACCGGCGCGGTGGACGTGCTGGACGCCGGCGCCAAGAAGTTCCCGGCGGACCCGTCCTTCGCCGCCGCCATCGAAGACCTCAAAAAGTCCGCCGACCCTGCCGAGATCGAGCGGCTCAAGGCGCTCGGCTACCTGTAGCGCATGGGCGGGCCCCTGCCCGTCACGGTGTTGACGGGCTTCCTCGGCGCCGGCAAGACGACGCTCCTCAACCGCCTGCTCACCGCCCCCGGCGCGCCCCCGGTGGCGGTCGTGGTGAACGAGTTCGGCGCGCTCGGCGTGGACGGCCGCTTGGTGCGCGCCCGCGACGAGGCGATGGTCGAGCTGCGCAACGGCTGCGTCTGCTGCGAGATGCGCGAGGACCTCCGCGCCACCTTGCACGGGCTGCTGGACCGCCGGCGCCGTTGGTGGCGCCCGCTCCGGGTGGAGGGCGTGCTGGTCGAGACCTCCGGCCTCGCCACGCCCGGGCCGCTCGTGCAAACCTGCCTGCTGGACCCGCGCCTCGCCGCCGAGACCCGCGTGGACGGCGTGGTCGCGCTCGCGCACGCGGGGCTGGTGGCCGCGCAGGTGGCGGCGCACCCCGAGGCCGCCGCCCAGGTCGCCGCGGCGGACGTGCTCCTGCTCAACCACACCGACGCCCCCGGCGCGGACCTGTCGGCCGCAGAGCAGGCATTGCGAGCGCTCAACCCGCTGGCCCCGCTGCACCGGTCCGTGCGCGCGGAGGTGCCGCTGGGCCCGCTGCGCGACATCGGGGGGACGGACCCGGCGCGCTGGCGCTTCCCCGCCGAAACGGCGCACAGCGCCGGCATCTCCTCGGTGGCCCTGCGCAGCCGGGCGCCCTGGGAGCTCGGGCGGCTCAAGCTGTTCCTGCAGTTCGTGTCGGCGCGGCGGGGCGCCGAGATCCTCCGCATGAAGGGCATTTTTCGTGTGGACGGGCACAGCCGGGCCGTGGTGGTGCACGGCATCCACCAGTGGCTCGAGCTGGGCCCAGGCGAGCTGCCGCCCCCCGAGGAGAGCGTGCTGGTCGTCATCGGGCGCGGGCTGGCCCAGGCAGAGCTGGAGCGCGGGTGGGCCGCCGCCGGCGCCTGAGCCCTGCCGGGCGGCAGGAAGGGGGCGTTGCGGGGGAAACCTTGGTTTCCCCTGCCCTCCGATGAAGCGGCCGAGGGTGCCGGGCGGCCCCGGCCCTCAGGACAAGGACGCCGCGGGCAGCCACGCGCCCCCGATCGGGAGCGGCGCGTCGATCTGGCCGGTCGCAAGGAGCCAATCGGCGAGGGACTGCCAGTAGGCCGGCGGGAGGTCCATCTCGGCGCGGAAGGCGGGCACCGTCTCGGCGAAGATGGCGGCGGAGAGGGCGTCTCCGAGGCTGCCGCCGGTCTCGGCGTCGTAGATGCGGCGGGCCTCGGCGGGCTCGGCGAGGGCGAAGGCCACGGCGCGGCGCACGACGGCGAAGAAGCGGCGGATGGCGTCGCCTTCGGCCGCGAGCACGGCGGGGCGCGTGATGAAGTGGAGCTGGCAGAAGTCCGGGACGCCCCAGTCGGCGAGCGTGAAGACGCGCGGGGCGAGCCCGCGGTGGGCGGCCTCCACGCCTTCGAAGTTGGAGAACACCAGGGTCGCCGCGTCGGCCTTGCCGGTGGCGAGGGCGTCGGTGTGGAAGAAGCCGTTGTTGACCGGGGTGATCTCTGCGCCGGCCGGGCCGCCGTCGGCGGCGATCATCGTGCGCACGATGGCGGGGCCGCCGGGCCCGGGGGCGCCCGGGTACTGCAAGCGGCAGCCGGCGAGCTGGGCGGGGCGCGTGATGCCGCTGGCGCCCAACACCATGACGCCGCCGCGCGTGTGGAGGAAGCGGCCGAAGCCGACGAGGTCCTCGCCCTTGGCGCGGTCTTGGAGGAGGTGGATGGGCTCGGTGATGGCAAGCTCGATCTCGCCGCGCTGGAGAGCGCCGAAGGCGTCGAAGTGCTCGGCGGGCTCGACGAGGGTGAGGTCGATGCCGGCTTCGGCGAACCAGCCGTGGTGGCGGGCGACGAGGAAGGGCACGTGGTCCGGGTTGAGGAACCACTCGAGGGCGAGGCGCAGGCGGGTCATGAGGCTCCCGGGGAACGGCGGGCGGTTATCCCGGCCGTCCGGGGGTGGGAGCATGGGGCGGCGGGACGCGCGCGCCGCGGACGCGCGGGTGGAGGCGCCGGGCAGCGGGCCGGTGCTCGGGCCAGGGCTGGGCTACCGGGTGCGCATCGAGGCCTGGCTGCCCGACGGGCGGCCCTGTCCGTTGCCGTCGCCGGTGGAGGGCTTCTGCGGGGATGGGCGCTTGCCACCGGCCTTGGATGAGGCGCTGCCGGGGCTGGGCCGCGGAGGGCGGGTGCAGGTGCGGATGGAGCCGGCGCGCGGCTACGGCGCCGCCGGGGTGCCGGGCGTGCTCCCGCCGGGGGCGACCGTGGAGGCGCGGCTGACGGTGGAGGCGGTGGGCGGCTTCCTCTCGCTCCCCACCTGAAACGCCATGGGCATGCCACCGGGTTGTCACCAAACCCAAACCAGGGCACACTGATCGTCGGGCCCTCACCGGGAGGCCGATGGCGTGAACGCACCCTTCGCCGCCCCGCTGCTGCGGGTCCTTCGCCACGACAAGGCCCAGCTGGAGATCAAGCTGGAGTATCCGTCCCTCGGGGCGACGGAGCCCGAGGTGAGCTACGCGGTCGACCTGTGGTTCTTCCTGCCGCCGTCGGCGGGGGTCACCCCGGAGAACTACGGACCGGAGCGCTTCTACGAGGACTTGCGGGCGCACACGCGCCTGCGCACGCCGCGCGCGCCCTTGCGGGAGCTGTGCCGCCCCGACGGGCAAGGCAGCCCGCTCGGCGTGCTGCGGCACCTGTTGGCCGAGCTGGGCAGCGGCCCGCCCGCGCCGGAGCCCGCCCGCGAGCTGCGCCGCGAGGCCCGGCTTTTGTGCTGCATCTACAAGGAGTCGGCGCGCGAGCCCTTCCTGGCGCTGGCGGCGGGGGCCGCCGCCGGCCCGGTCGTGGAGCGCTTTGTCGAGGACAACCAGCGCCTGCTGGAGCACTGGCGCAGCCTCGCGCGGGCCGTGCTCGCGCGCCCGGTGGACGCCCGCACCCGCGAGTGCTTCCAGTTCGTCGACGAGGGGCTCTCGCTGATGGTCGAGTCCACGGCCTTGCAGCTCCTGGACACGCTGGGG
>JBEIVK010000253.1:0-5747 GCA_040373935.1 Alphaproteobacteria bacterium | reverse complement strand
TGGAGGAGCGCCTCGGCGCGCCGGTGCAGGCGTTGTGGACGGACGACGGCATCGTGCTCCGCTTGCCGGACCTGGAGCTTCCGCCTCCGGTGGACCTCCTCTTCCCGGCTCCCGAGGAGATCGAAGACCGCGTGCTCGCGCAGCTCGGCGGGTCGAGCCTCTTCGCAGCCCGGTTCCGCGAGGCGGCGGGGCGCGCGCTGTTGCTGCCAAAGCGCCGCCCGGGGCAGCGCGCGCCGCTGTGGGTGCAGCGCATGCGGGCGCAGAGCCTGCTCGCGGCCGTGAAGGACGACGGGGCCCATCCGCTCGTGCTGGAGGTCGTGCGCGAGTGCTTGCAGGATGTCTTCGACCTGCCGGGGCTGCGGGATCTGCTCGGCGCTGTGCGGGATCGCAGGGTCCGGGTGAGCGAGGTCGAGACGCCGAGCGCGTCGCCCCTCGCGCGGGGGCTTGTCTTCTCGTTTGTGGGGAGCTGGCTGTACGAGGGTGACTCCCCGCTCGCCGAGCGCCGGTTGCAGGCGCTCACCGTCGATCGGGCGCTGCTCCGCGAGCTGCTGGGCTCGGACGAAGCGGCCGGCTTCCTGGACCCGGACGCGGTGGACGCCGTGGAGGCGGAGCTGCAGCACCGGGCGGACGGGCGGCGGGCCCAGAGCGCCGACACGCTGCACGATCTGCTCCGCGCCCTGGGCGATCTCACCGACGCGGAGGTCGCCGTGCGGGTCGACGGGGACGCGCCGGCCTGGCTGGACGAGCTTGCGCGGGGCCGCCGCGCGGCGCGCGCCCGGGTGGGCGGCGAGGAACGGTGGATCGCCCTGGAAGACGCCGCCCGCTACCGGGACGGCCTGGGGGTGGTGCCGCCTGCGGGGGTCCCGGTTGCGCTGCTGGGCGCGGTCCCGCACGCCCTCGACGGCCTCGTCGAGCGCTGGGCCCGCACCCACGGCCCCGTTGACCCGGCGGCCCTCGCGGCGCGCTGGGGCCTGCCGGTCGGGGCGATCGACGCCTGCGTGCGCGGGCTCGCCGGTCGCGGGCGGCTCGTGCCGGCCCCGGTCGAGGCGGCCGGCCCCCGCTGGGTGGAGGTTGACGTGCTGCGCCGCATCCAGCGGCGCATCGTCGCCCGGCTGCGCGGAGAGGTCGAGCCCGTCGATTCGGCGGCCTACGCGCGCTTCGCGCTGGCTTGGCAGGGGGTCGGCGCGCCACCGGGCGGGCCGGCGCGTCTGGTCGAGGCGCTCAGCCGCCTGGAGGCCCTCCCGCTGCCCTGGTCCGACTGGGAGGCGGCCGTGCTGCCCGCGCGGGTCCCCGGGTACCAGCCGATGTGGCTGGACGAGCTGTGCGCGGGTGGCGGCCTCGTGTGGGTGGGCGCGGGGGCCCTGGGCCCGAGCGATGGGCGGGTCGTCCTCGTTCGCCGCAGCGAGCTCGCCGCCCTGGTGGATCCGCCCGGCGAGCCCCCCGATGACGCGGTCTCGGCGGCGATCCTCACCGCGCTCGCGGCGCGGGGCGCCTGCTTCGTCTCGGAGCTGCACCTCGCCGTGGAGGCCGCAGCAGGGCGCACGCCCCTCGCTGCCGTAGAAGAGGCGATTTGGGATCTCGTCTGGAAGGGCTTTCTCAGCAACGACAGCCTCCACCCGCTCCGCAGCCTGGGCGCCCCGCGCCGCAGCGCGGAGGCGCCGCGCCCGACTCCCTTGGCAGGCGGCTGGGGGTGGGGCCGCTCCGTCCGGGCGACCGGGGGCCGCTGGTTCCGGTTGGATGCACTTTTCTCCGAGGCTCCGGCGCCTACGGCGCGCGCCCACGCGCGGGCGGTCCTGCTGCTGGAGCGTCACGGGCTCGTCAACCGGGAGGTCGCGGCAGGGGAGGTGCAGGCCTTCGGGCCGCTGGTGCCAGTCCTGCACGCGCTGGAGGATGCCGGACGCGTGCGCCGCGGGTGGTTCGTGTCCGGTCTGTCGGCGAGCACCTGGGCCCACGCCGGCGCAGTGGACCGCCTGCGGGCCCTCCGCTTCCCTCCCGAGGTGCCCGAAGCGCGCGTGCTGGCGGCGGTCGACCCGGCGCTGGTCTGGGGCGGGGCCTTGGATTGGCCCGAAGGCGCGGGGGCCGGCGCCCGGCGGGCGGCGGGCCATCGCGTGGTGCTGGTCGACGGCGAGCCGGTGCTGGCCTTGGCCCGTGGCGCCCGCGCGCTCACCACGTTCCCGGCCTGCGGAGACCCCCGGAGGCTGCGGGCGGCGGTCGACGCGCTGCAGCGTCGCCTGCGCGAAGAAGGCGCGCGATCCACCACCTTCGTCAAGGTGGATGGCGGGCCCGCGCGGGAATCTCCGCGCGCCGAGGCGCTGATCACGGCCGGATTGCGGCCCGATGGCGCCGGCTTGCGCTTGGAGCTGCCGCTGTGAGCCCGTGCGGCGAGGTTGACGTCCGGCGCCGCAGCGACTAAGACTGGGCTGCTTTTCCCCCGTGGAGATCGATTTCCAATGGTTCGCCTGCGCCTCACCCGTCAGGGCCGCAAGAAGCTCCCCCACTACCGCATCGTCGCCGCGGACTCTCGTTCGCCCCGCGACGGCAAGCACATCGAGATCATCGGCCACTTCGACCCGCTCGCCGAGGCCGGCGGCCTCGTGGTGGATCTCGAGCGCGCCAACTACTGGATCGGCGTGGGCGCCCGCCCCTCCGACACCGTCGCCGCGCTGCTCAAGAAGGCCCAGTCGGCCGCGGCGGCCCAGTGAAGGACCTCGTCGCCTACATCGTGCGCCCCCTCGTGGCCCAGCCCGAGGCGGTGCACACGAGCGCGGTCGAGGGTGAAGCGTCGGTCATGCTGGAGCTGCGCGTCCACCCGGACGACGTCCCGGCCGTGCGCGGGGAGCGCGGCGAGACGCTGCGCGCCATCCAGCAGGTGCTCTCCATCGCCGGAGGCACCCGCAAGCCCGTACTCGACTTCGTGGACGACGGCGCCTCCTCTGGCGAAGAATAACCGCTGATGGCCGAAGATCCGCGCTTCGCTCCGGATGAGGTGCGGCTCGGCCACCTGATGGCTCCCTTCGGTATCCGCGGGGAGCTCCGCGTGTTTTTGTACAATCCGGACAGCCCCTTGCTGGGCCGCCCGCGGTCGGTCACGCTGGTGTCGCCCGCGGGGGAGCGCCGCACGGCCACCGTGGGGGTGCGCACCGGCGCCGGCAAGAAGCTCATCGCGCAGGTCTCGGGGGTCGACACGCCCGAGGTCGCCGCTGCCTTGGGCGGCTGGGAGCTCGTCGTCCCGCGGGCGGCGTTGCCTCGTCCCAAGCCGGGCGAGTACTACCAGCACGATCTGCTCGGGCTGCCGGTGCGGAGCGCCGGCGGTCGGGAGCTGGGCCACCTGCGCGAGATTGTCCCCAGCGGCGGCATCGACATCTACATCGTCGATGGGCCGGGGGGCGAGCGCTTCGTCCCCGCCTTGCGGGATCGCGTGCTCGAGGTGGTGCCCGGCTCCCACATCCTCCTCGCCGAGGACGCCGGCGAGGAGGCCTGATGCGGGTCGACGTCCTGACGTTGTTCCCGCCGATGGTGAGCGTTCCCCTCGGGCAGAGCATGCTCGGCCGTGCCCAGTCGCGCGGCCTCCTCTCGCTCAATGTGGTGGATCTCCGCCCCTTTGGCGTGGGGCGCTACCAGCAGGTGGACGACATCCCCTACGGCGGCGGCAGCGGCATGGTGATGCGGGTGGACGTCGTGGACGCCGCCCTGGCCTCGGTGCGCACGCCAGAGAGCCGCGTGCTGTTGATGGATCCGGCGGGCACGCCCTTCACGCAGGCCCACGCCCGCCGCCTGTCGGTCTGCCCGCACCTCATCGTGCTGTGCGGCCACTACGAGGGGGTCGATCGTCGGGTGCGCGATCACCTCGTGGACGAGGCGGTCTCCATCGGGGACTACGTCCTCACGGGCGGCGAGCTCGCGGCGCTCGTCGTCATCGACGCCGTCGTGCGGCTCCAGCCGGGCGTGCTCGGCAACCCGGACAGCCTCGCCATCGAGAGCTTCGGGGAGGGAGAGGGCCTGCTCGAAGGCGGCTGCTGGACGCGCCCGGTCAGCCACCGCGGCTGGGAGGTGCCCGAGGTGCTGCGCAGCGGCCACCACGCCAAGGTCGCCGCCTGGCGGCACGCCGAGGCGCTCGCGCGCACGGCCGCCGTCCGCCCCGACTTGCTGCCCCGCAAGCCCCGGGACGGCGGTTGACAGCGGCCGCCCCGCCCGCTAAGGGGCGTTGCTATCGCCTGTGCCCGGCCGGTTGGCCGTTGGGGCGCGGCGTCGCCCTCCTGGATTCGTTCGCTGGTCAGGACTTCCCATGAACCGTCTCGCCGAAATCGAAAAGGCCCTCCTCCCCAAGCCGGTCGCGCCGGGTGTCCGCCCGGGCGATCAGCTCCGCGTGCACGTCAAGATCGCCGAGGGCGACAAGACGCGCATCCAGGCCTACGAGGGCACGGTCATCGCCGTGCACAACAACGGCGCCAGCTCCACCTTCACGGTGCGCAAGGTCTCCAACGGCGTGGGCGTGGAGCGCGTCTTCCCGCTCTACACCCCCTGGATCGAGAAGGTCGAGCTCACCAACCGCTACAAGGTGCGCCGCGCCAAGCTGTACTTCCTCCGCAAGCTCGCCGGCAAGGCCGCTCGCCTCAAGGAAGTTCGCCGCTAAGCCATGCGGGGCCCGGCCGCACGGCGCCGCGCCACGGTCCAGCGCGGTGCTGGGGCCGAGGCTGCGGTGGCCTTGTGGCTGGAAGCCCAGGGGTGGGCCGTCCTCGCGCGCAACTGGCGCATCGAGGGCGGCGAGCTTGACCTCATCGTCGCGCGAGCCGGCACGCTCCGCTTCGTCGAGGTCAAAGCCCGTGCGTCTGGCACGGTCGATCCGATGGCCGCCCTCGGGCCCGCCCAGCAGCACCGCCTGCGCCGCGCGGCCGAGGCGTGGCTGGTGGGCCATCCCGGCCCGTGGGCAGAGATGGCCTTCGCGGTGGCCTTCGTCGACGACGGCGGCCTCGTCTACGTCGACGACGCCTTCTGACCTGCGCGCGGTCTTTGGAGCCCGGATGCCGCTCTTCGTCGCTGCCACGCCCATCGGCAACCTCAGCGACCTGGGCCCTCGCACGCGCGCGGCCCTGGGCGCGGCCTCGCTCATCCTCTGCGAAGACACCCGCGAGACGCGTCGCCTCCTGTCCGCCATCGGCGTGCCCGCGCCGCGCTTGCGGGCCTGCCACGCCCACAACGAAGAGGACGCCCTCCCCGAAGTGCTGGAGCGCCTCGGCGCCGGCGAGGACGTCCTGCTGGTGAGCGACGCCGGCACCCCTGCCGTCTCCGACCCGGGGGCGCGCATCGTCGACGCCGTCCACGCCGCCGGGCATCCGGTGCGCTGCTTGCCCGGCCCCAGCGCCATCACCGCGGCGCTCTCCGTCTCCGGGCTCGCCGTCGCGCCCATCCACCTCCTCGGCTTCCCGCCGCGCGGCGACGGCGATCTCGACCGCCTCCTCACCGAGGCGAGCCGCTGGCCCGGCACCCTCGTGCTCCTCGAGCGCGGCAGCCGCCTCGGCCGGCTCCTCGCGGCCGTGCAGGCGCGCTTGCCAGATCGCCGGGCCTGCATCTGCCGAGAGCTGAGCAAGCTCCACGAAGAGGTTCGCCAGGGGCCCGTCCTCGGCCTTCCCGCCGAGCCGGTGCTCGGCGAGGTGGTGCTCGTCATCGGTCCGGGCGCGGCGGCCCCCGCGGAGGCGGCGCCGTCCCTCAGCGGCGAAGGGCTGAAGGACATCGCGGCCGTGCTCGCC
>JBEIVK010001007.1:0-1518 GCA_040373935.1 Alphaproteobacteria bacterium | reverse complement strand
GTGCCGCCGATGTTGACGTCAAAGTAGGGGAGGGGAGCTTGGACCGACTCGCCGACCAGCGAGCGCGCCGCGAAGTGCAGGACGGCGTCGAAGCCTCGCGCGAGGACGGCGTTGACCTCTGCGCGATCCCGGAGGTCCACGCGGTGGAGGGGGCCGGTCGCGGCGGCCGCATGGCCGGTGCTGAGGTCGTCCAGCGTCTCCACCGTGTCGCCGCGCCGCGCGAGGTGGCGCGCGCAGACGCTGCCGATGTAGCCAGCCCCGCCGACGACCAGGACCCGCGCGCCCATGCTCCCTCCCGCCGCGCCCCGCTGGGGCGGTGCTCCCACTGTATGGAGCGCGCGCGCCGTCCGCATCTTCAGGTGAAGTCGCTGCAAGGGGTCGACCCGTCAAGAGACATTCGATAGACTGGTGCTCCAGGCGCGTCGATCGCGCGTCCGCCGAGGCCGCTGTGGCAAAGTCGAGAAAGGACCGTCTCCCCGCTGAGGCTCCGCCGGAGCCCGCGCCGCTGCCCGCGCCCCCGCCCGTGTCGGCGCGCCGCGCGCCCCGAAAGGCCGCTTCGGGCGGCGATGCCCTCCCGTTGCGCGCCCGGCTGCGTCCGGCCGGGCTCGGCCTCACGGCGCTGGGGTCGGCCTTCGTCGGCGTGTCCCTCGCCACCTTCGACCCGTCAGACCCGAGCTTCTTCGTCGCCGGCTCCGACGTCGTGCACAACCGCGCCGGGGTCGCGGGGGCGTGGATCGCGGCCTTCCTCTTCAACGTGTTTGGCTACGGCGCATGGACCGGCCTGCTGCCGGGCGTCTGGGCGGCGCTGCGCATGGCCGGCCGGACGGGGGCCGACGGTTGGACGCTGTTCGGGCGGAGCCTGCTGGTCGGCACGGGGATCACGGCGCTCGCGCTCTGGGTTGACCCGGCGGGCCGCGCATTCCCGGCGGGGGGCATCGCCGGCGAGGTGGTGGCGGGGCACCTCCGCACTTTTGCCGGGCAGGTTGGCGCGGGCATCGCGCTGCTCGGCGCCGGCCTCGTGGGGTTGGCCTTTGGTTTTCACCTGAACTGGGACCGCATCGCCACCCGCCTCGCGAGCGGCGTCGGCGAGGCGGTCGTGCGCGGTGGGCAGGCGGGCGTGCGCGCCGGGTCCGCGGTGGGCAGCGCGGCGAAGGGCGGCTCGTCGGCGGCCTATGCGCGCATCCGCGAGCAGGTTGCGGCCTGGAAAGAGGCCCGCGCCCAGGAGGCCGCGGACGCCGAGGCCGAAGCCGAGCGCGATGTCGACTCCTTGCCGCCTTCGGTGCCGGGGGTCGAGGTGCCGCTGTCGGCGCCCAACGAGCGTGGCTCGACCGTGTGGCGCGGCGTGGTGCCTCCGGCCCGTCCGACCTGGTCCGCTCCGCCGTTGGACCCAACGAATCACGGCGCCCGCGAGCTGGTCGAGGTGGAGTGGGATCCGACCCACGCCGGCGAGCCTCGCTCGGTGGCGGCCGCGCCCGCCCCGCGTCGCGCGGCTGCGCCTGCCCCGTCGCCGGCTCCCCG
>JBEIVK010000831.1:0-1928 GCA_040373935.1 Alphaproteobacteria bacterium | reverse complement strand
GCGGCGGCGGCGGCGCGGGGGCTGCCGGAGACGGTGGGGCGCGTGCAGGGCGTGTCGGCCGCGGCGGGGCAGGCGCCGCTGTACCGGCTCGCGCTGGGCGGGCCGGAGGGAGAGTCCCTGGAGGGCGTGGCCGAGGGTGAGCTGGAGCGACTGCGCGAGGGGCGGGCCGGCGGCGGATAGGGAAGGGGGCGTTACGGGGGAAACCGAAGGTTTCCCCTGTCTCCCCTTGAAAGGCCCGTCAAGAGTGCCGGCGCGCGCGGCCCGCGGGCATCAGGAGGGCGCGGGCGGCTCGGGCGCGTCGTCGGAGGTGGGGCGGGCGGCCCGGCGCTGGGTGAGCGCCCACACGTCGCGGAAGGAGCGCGCGAGGTCTTGGACGGCGCTGACTTGCTGGAGGATGTCGCCGGCGAGGAGGCCGGGGCCGCCCGCCACGATGGCGCCGCCCTCGATGATGGTGAAGGGGCAGACCTCGTAGAAGGCGAGGAGGTGCTCGCGCAAGGCTGGGTGCCGGAGCAGGGCCTTGAGGGAGGTGGCGTTTGTGCCCTGGACCTGGAGCACGGCGTCGAGATCGGGCTCGTCCAGGAGAAAGGCACCGCGGCCTTGGGGGCCGGCGAGGCGCGGCGTGACGCGGAAGCCGACCGGGAGGCGCACCGGGATGGCGACCCGGATGGTGGTGAAGCACATCTCGGGGTTTTCGGGGAGGGGCCCCGTTTGCACCTGCACGCGGCTTCCGTTGAGGTGGCCGCGGAGGATGCGGTCCCCCCGGGTGCCGGCGCCCTTGAAGACGAGGCCGTGCTCCTTGGCGAACTCGGCCCACGGGCGCTCGTAGGCTTCGGAGAGGGTGGCGGCGACGCGGGCCGCCAAGTCCACGAAGCCGGGCAGCTCTTCGGCGAGCACGCCGCGCTGCTCGACGGTGACGGCCTCGCTGTCGACGCGGACGAAGACGGCGTTGTCGGCGGCTTCGAGCAGCAGGCGCTTGACCTCGGGATCCCGCAAGAACTCGAGGGTGCGCTCGGTGTCCGAGCTGCGGAAGGTGTAGCGCTGGGCGAGCTCGGTGTCGTCGAGCAGGAGCGGCGGCCCGGCGAAGCCGCGGCGAAGGCGATCGCGGTAGGCGTGGGTGCAGCCCCAGAACCCGGGGGGCACGGCGCCGGGCAGCGTGGCGAGGACGTGCGTTGCGAGGTCGAGGCTTGGGCCCACGTGAGAGCCGCCGAGCACGGCCTTGATGTGCACGC
The DNA here is from genome assembly GCA_040373935.1 of Alphaproteobacteria bacterium. Lineage (GTDB taxonomy): Bacteria > Myxococcota_A > UBA796 > UBA796 > UBA2385 > JBEIVK01. The sequence continues at coordinate 699 of JBEIVK010000831.1, read as the reverse complement.
CGCGGTAGTCGCCCTCGATCTCCGTCTCGTGGGGCTCGCCCGGCTCACGCAGCGTGAGGCCGTGCTTTTCGGCGAGGGCCTTCCACCAGCGCAGGCGCTCGACGCGGCGCGCGCGGTGCATGCGGTACGCCCCCGCCAGCGCGAGCACGATGAGCAGGATCAGGATGGTGGAGGAGAGGGTCACGGGGGATGGGGAGAGTGTAGCGTGCGCGACGGCGGGGCGCCGGGCCCGGGCTCAGGGGCCCTCGGAGCCGCCGAGCTCCAAGGAGAGCTTGACGGGCAGGGGCCGCTCGCCGGGGAAGCGGTGGCCGCGGAGCTTTTCGATGACGCACTCCGCGGTGGCCGCGCTGGCCGTGGAGCGCGCGCTGCGCACGCGACCGTCGGTCTCGATGACCAGGGTGACCGGGATGACGGCCGCGGCGTCGACCCCGCACGTGGCCCGCATGACGCGGCTGGCGCGGCGCGCGTCGAGCGCGATGCGGGAGTGGTCTTCGCGCTGGGCCGGGTCCGACTCCTCGCCGGTGAGCTCGACGGGCAGACTGCCGACATCGGGGCTGTCGCCGCCGGTCGCCGTGCCGCCGCGCGCCCCGCGCAGCACCCACAACCCAGCGCCCGCCGCGCCGACCAGCACCACGAGCAGCGCGGCGACGCCGAGGACGACACCCATTGCCCCGCGGCGCGGCGGCGCCGGGGGGGCGC
>JBEIVK010000988.1:0-1571 GCA_040373935.1 Alphaproteobacteria bacterium | reverse complement strand
GCGCGACGAGGCGACGCCGCCGGGCCACCAGCAGCCCGACGCCGCCCAGCGCGACAAGCCAACCGGCCCGGGGCCCGGCCGCCGACGCGCAGCCACCGTCCTCGCCGGCCAGCGCCGCCGCGCCGAAGCTCTCCACGGGAACCGCTTCCACGACTTCGCTCATCGGACCCTCCAAACCGCCGGCATCGATGGCGCGGACGGCGATGTAATACGTTTGGCCGTTGGTCAGCGGGTAGAGCGACACGGTCGCCCCCTCCCCTGGCGCGGCGTCCACCACCACGGGCCCGCCCACGGCGTCGGGGCCCTCGTAGGCCGGGCCGCAAGGGCTCGTGCCATCGGGGCAGGACGCCCAGTCGGCCGGCGCGAAGGGCACCGTCGAAAAGAAGACCGCGTAGCGCGCGAGGTCCGCATCCGGGATGCCGGGCACGCGCACGTCGAGCGTCCGGTTGCGCGGCCCCACATCGCCCTCTCCGAACGGCACCTGCGACGGCGGGTTGTCCACCGTCAGCACGGCGACGTCCCGCCCGACGCGGACCCCGTCGTCCACCACCACACGCAGGTCGTTGGCGCCCTCGGCGAAGCGGCCGTCGACGGTGAAGCGGGCGTCCACCGGCACATCGGCCTCGACCGTGCCGGACGCGAGCAGCGCGCCGTCCGCGTCTCCGCGGCCGCCGACGCGGAGCTCCCAGGAGCCAGAGACGTCGGCCGAGAGGCGCAAGGCGACCTCGTCCCCGGCGCCGGCCGCGCTGGGCGTGGGCGCGCCCACCTCAACCCAGGGCCGGTCCGTGAGGACCCACAGCGAGCCAGCATCGGTTGCGACGACGACATGGCCGTCCAAGGCGACCATCTCGACGGCGAAGTCCGCTGCGGCCTCCGCCGGATGCGGCACGCTCTCCACCACATCGTCGCCCGGCAGGGCTTGGCCGGTGGGCAGGGCGTAAGCCAGGAGCGCCCCGACGCCGGAGTCGTCGACCCAGAGCTGCTGCTCCCAGGCGGCGAGCGCCGTGGTGAACTCGATGCCGTCGGCGTTGTCGATGACCAGCGAGATGCTGTTGTCGCCGAAGTTAAAGCGCGCGACCCCGGCGTCCCCGGCCGCCATCAGCATGGTGCTCGGGTTGGTGGCGTAGAGATCTGAGCCGTCCGCGGCGCCGACCGTCTGGACGCGGTTGGCGATGGAGCCGGAGGTCGCGTCGATCTTGGTGACGCGGTCCCCCCCGTGGCTGAGGATGAGCAGGTTCGTGCCCACGGGCTCCATGTCGGCGAAGCCGGAAAACCCGAACACGCCGTGGCTCTCCACCGGGTCTGCGCCGTCGCCGAGGGGCAACGCCACCGACGACAGCGTGGGGTTGCCCTGGCCCCCGCCCACAACGAGCCAGGCCTTGCCCGCCTGCACGCCGACCCCCAGCACCGGCGAAAGCGTGGTCTCCACCGGATCGACGGCGAGGGACCACCCCCCGGCCGCGCCCGGCGCGAGCGACCACAGCGTCCCGTCTTCGCACGCGAGCACGGCCCCCGTCCCATCGGACGCGAGGCCAACCGGCGCCGTGCCCGTGCAGACCGCGAGGCTGGAG
>JBEIVK010000532.1:0-3338 GCA_040373935.1 Alphaproteobacteria bacterium | reverse complement strand
CTGCCGGCCCGCACCGCATCGACCCGGTGGTCTACAGCGTGCAGCGGCCCGCGCCGAAGGCCGCCCGCCGCCGCGGCGGCTTCGTCTTCGAGACCGTGCAGACGAACACGGAGACCCTCGCCTCGGACCCGCTGCCGGCGACGGTCGCCCCGCTGCCAGCCGAGGGGCGCCCCGCCGACTTCGCCGGTCTCGTCGGGAGCTTCCGCCTGGAGGTGACGCCGAGCACCACCGCCCTCGCCGTCGGCGAGTCGCTCACCCTCGACATCACCCTGAGCGGCGACGGCAACCTCGCGGGCTGGTCCCTGCCCGCGCCGCCGCCGGGGTCCGGCTGGCGGGCCTACGACGACGCCCCGGTCGTCAAGGCCGCGTTGGAGGCCGACGGCTACCGCGCCGTCGCGCGCTTCCGCCGCGCCGTGGTGCCAGACCGCGCGGGGTCCCTCACCCTGCCCGGGCTCTCGCTCTCCGTGTTCGACCCCGACGCCGGGGCCTACACCCGCCTGGAGAGCCCGCCGCTGACGGTGGATGTTCGCCCCGGCGAAACCGGCGGCGCCCAAGTCCAGCGCTTCGGCGCCGCCGCGGAGGTGCCGGAGGGCGCCCCGGTCGAGGCGCTGGCGGATGACATCCTCCCGGCCCCCGTGCAGGTTCGCGTGGGGGACCGCCGCGCGGCCGTCCCACGCCTGGCCGCTGTCGCCCTGTCCGGCCTTGGGCTCGCCGCCGCCGTCGGCCTCACCCTCGCCCGTCGCCCGCGCGCCCACCGCGTAGAAGACCCGCGGGCCGCCTTGCGCGCGCGCCTCGCCGCGCTGCCGGGGGACCCAGACGATCGGCTCTCCGCCTTGGACGCACTGTTTCGCGATGCCGCCGCGCTGCGCATCGGGTGTGCGCCCGGGGCCGTCACCCGGGGCACCATCGGCGCCCTCGGGCCGGACGCCCTCGCGCTCTTCACCCGCCTCGAAGGCGCCCGCTTCGCCGGGCTCCGCGCCGCCGACATCGAGTCCGCAGTGCAGGCCTTCGTGCTGGAGGCCACCCGATGAGCCCGCGCGCCGCGCTTCTGGCCCTCGCCCTCACCGGCTGCGCCCCCGCCGCCCAGGAGGCGTTCGACCGCGGGCACGCCGCCGCCGCGGCCGGCGAGTCTGCGCCGGCCGCGCGCGCTTTTGAGGAGTCTGTGGCCCGCGGCGGGCACGACCCGGCGGTGTACCACGCGCTCGGCAACGCGCTCTGGCGGGCCGGCGCCCCCGGCCCCGCCACCGCCGCCTGGGCCCGCGGGGCCGCGCTCGCCCCGCGGGACGCCGATCTCGCGGCCAATCTGGCCCGCGCCCGCTCCGCCGCGGCAGACCGGCTGGATCCGCCCGCCGGGCCGGGGCCCTTGTTCGTCTGGCACGGGCTGCTCTCCAGCGCCGAGGTGGCCGGCGTCGCGTTGCTCTCGGCGCTGGTCGGCCTCGTCGGCGTGGCCCAAGCCGCCCGGCGGCGACGCCCGGTGCCACCCGGCGGCTGGCTCGCGCTCGGCGGGTCCGCGGCGCTGAGCGCGCTTCTGGCCGCGTATGCCGCCCGGCCCGCCCCGGTCGTCGTCGTCGCGCCGGAGGTCGCGGCCCGCAGCGACCGCAGCCCCCAAGGCATCACGCTGTTCGTGCTGCACGCAGGGGCCCACGTCGCGGTCGACGAGGCCCTCGGGGATGCCGTGCGGGTGCGCCTCCCGGACGGCCGCACCGGCTGGGTGGACGCCGCGGGCGTGCAATCCACCGACCCGGCGGCGCCCTGGGCGCCGGCCGCGCTGCCCGGGGCGCCCGCCAATTGACGGTGCCCCTCGGCCGGTCTACCCTCGACGGGAGAGGGCCCCCCATGTTCACCCGCCGCATCGCTGCTTTCGCCATCCTTCTTCCGCTCGCCGGCTGCGTACTCGACTACAACGTCCGCAAGGAGTCCGAGCCCGCGGCAGGCGGGACCGAGGACCCACCCGCCCCGGGCACCGACACCGGCTTCACCGGCGGAGGGGACGCCGGGGGCGGCAGCGGGGCCGACGGCGGGCAGACGGGGCCCGACGACAGCGGCACCGACACCGCCCCGCCCGACAGCGGCACCCCCACCGACACGGGCACCCCCACCGACACAGGCACCCCCACCGACACGGGCACCCCCGACACCGGAACGCCCACGCCGTCCGTGGCGTGCGCGCCGGGGTCCAGCGGCACGCCGGTCGGCTGCGCGCTGGACGTCGGGCCCGGGCGTCTGTTCGTGTGGGGCGATGAGCACGTCACCTTCGAGGAATATCGTCCGGACGCCGATCTCTTCTGGGCCGGCGCCCTGACCTGGCTGGCAGACCCGGGCGGCGCGGGGCGCCTCACCGTGGACGACCGCCGGGGTGCGCCCGCGGTCGCCGCCGCCGCCGCCGCCCTCGGCCTCACCGTCACCGGGCCCGGGGGCGACATCATCCTCGTGGACCTGTGGTCCGGCGCCGACGGCGCGCAGATCGCCGCGTGGCTCGCCGCCGGCAAGGCCGTGATGGTGATGGCCATCGGCTACGGCAGCAGCGAGTGCTCGGCGCTCACCGCTGTCACGGCCGGCTTGCCCCTCACCTTCGACTGCGTGGCGGAGCCGTGGGGGCCGGTCGGCAGCTTCACCGGGCACCCCATCGCCACCGGGCTGGCCAGCGTGAACGCCCCCTTCGTCAACGGGCGGGCGGTGGTCGAGGTCGGCGGGCCGGCCGCCGAGGCGGTGGCCTTCATCCCGTGAGGCCCGCAGGCGGGGGACCGGGCCGGAGCGCGCCGCCCCGCCTCAAGGATGACCGCGGCGGCGGCGTCCATCTCGGGCGTCGGAGCCCGGGACAGCGTGCGCCGCGGCGGGGAGATCGACCCGGTGGAAAGGTTCGCGTCCATAAAGGCGCACCAGGCAGAGCACAACATCTGGTGGATGGCACGAGTCCTGGCCTGTCGCGGAGCGGTGGCTACGCGTGGCTCAAGCGGCAGTCGTCGACCCACGCGCAGCGCGACGATGACCTTGAACAAGCCGTTCGCGAGGCACACGTCGCGTCTCGTGGTACCTGCGGCGCAACGCGGGTCCACGCGACGCTTCGGCGGGCGGGCTTCCTCGTGAGTCGCACACGCGTCGCCCGTAAGCACTCAGCCAGCCCCCTCTCCCAGCGTCCATCGGACTCGAGGGACACTGGGCGCGAACAGGGTCTGGCCTACGCCGCCGGCTTCCAGTTCCAGGGCAGGAGCTCGTGGGCGGTCGTGCCGGGCTCGTTCACCCGCACGATGACGTCGGCGAGGTAGCGCCGGGGCTCGACCCCGTGGAGGACGCAGGTCGACACGATGGTGAGCAGGATCGCGAGGTTCTGACCGCTG
>JBEIVK010000655.1:0-2664 GCA_040373935.1 Alphaproteobacteria bacterium | reverse complement strand
GCGACGCCACCGTCACGCTCCGCAACGCCGGCGACGCCCCGCTCACCATCGACGCCATCGCCGCCTCGGCGGGCTGGTCCTGGTCGGGCCTCAGCCTCCCGCTCACGCTGGCACCCGCGGGCGAGGCCTGGCTCACCGTCCGCGGCAGCGGCAGCGGCACGCTCACGGTCTCCAGCGACGACCGCGACGCCCCCGTGCAGTCCGTCCCGCTCGCGGCGGCGGCGGACGGCCCGCCCACCATCTCGGCGGACAGCCCGTCTTCGGGCAGCACCCTCGCCCCCGGCGACCTGCCGCTCGTCGTGCGCGTCTCCGACGCCGAGACCGCACCCGACGCCCTCGTCGTCACCTGGGAGTCCGACGTGGACGGCCCGCTCGGCGCCGCGACGGTGGACGGCGCGGGCACCGCCACCCTGCTGTGGGGCGCCCGCAGCCCCGGCCCGCACACCCTCCGCGCCACCGTCACGGACGCGTGTGGCCAGTCCGCCACCTTGGACCTCGGGGTTTGCCAGCAGGCCGGCTACACGGTGGATCAGCTCGACATCGCCTCCTGGAACTTCGAGGGCGCCGCCCGTTGGGACAGCGCGAACACCTGGGTCGAGCTCACGCCCGCCGTCGAAAATCAGGTCGGCACCGCCTTCGCCACCGACTCCACCGTGTCGGCCGACAACGTCGACATCAGCTTCCTGTTCTTCATCGGCGGCGGCTCTGGCGCCGACGGCATCTCCCTCACGGCCCTCGATAGCACCCGGGCCACCACCTTCCTGGGCGGAACGGGCTGCGGCATGGGCTACGGCGGGGACGCCGTGTGCACCGCCGGCCCGGCGCTCCCCGGCTGGTCTCTCGAAGTCGACACCCACTTCAACGACGGCCAAGACCCAACCGCCGCCGACCACCTGACCTTCACCTTCGACGGCGACGTGGACGACCCGGCCGTCTGGGTCGAGATCCCCGAGATGGAGGAGCCCGGCTTCCCCACGCCCGGCGGCCCCGGCTGGCACGAGCTCTCCGTGCGGGTCCTCGCGCCTCGGCTCACGGTGCTGCTCGACGGCGTCCCGATGATCGACCAGGATCTCCCCGGGCTCTTCGGCTTCCCGGCCTGGATCGGCTTCACCGCCGGCACCGGCGGCCTCACCAACACCCACGTCATCGACAGCCTCACCGTCACCGAGACCATCTGCCCGGAGTGAGGCGTTTGCCCCGGCCCCCCGCGCCCGGATAGGCACGGCGCTCCGCCCCGGGAGTCCCGCGTGCTCGCTTCTGCCCGTCCGTTCCTCACCCTCGCCGCCCTGCTCTCCCTCGCCGCCTGCACCGGCGCCGAGGCCCCCGAAGGCGGCGCCCCGGCCGGCGACGGCGCCAAGGCCGGAAAGGCCAAGGCCAAGGCGGAGGCTCCTGCCTACGTGCCGCTGCAGCAGGCCATCGAGGGCGCGCCCGCCCCGGCCATCCTGCTCTCCCAGGCGTGGTTCCTCAAGGACGCCAACGGCAAGCCCAAGCCCGGCCCGGCCCGCCTCCAGGTGTGGCGCAAGGGCGCCGACGGCTGGCAGGCCACCCTCCTCGAAGACGGCGAGTCCAACGTCTTCCACAAGGCGCTGGCCACCGACGCCGGCCTGCTCACCATCGCCGGCGAGAAGGCCATGCTCAAGCGCTGGTCCCACACGGCCGGCGCTTGGTCCGCCGAGACGCTGTGGTCCAAGTCCTGGGGCGGCAAGTTCAACCGCCTCCGTGACATCGAGGTGGGCGACGTCGACGCCGACGGCAAGGACGAGTGGGTCGTCGCCACCCACGACGGCGGCGTCATCGCGGTCATCAACCCCGGCGAGAACGGCGCCGCGCCCGAGGTCATCGAGCTGGACGCCAAGCCGGACACCTTCGTCCACGAGATCGAGATCGGCGACATCGACGGCGACGGCAAGAAGGAGTTCTTCGCCACCCCCTCGGACCGCAACCAGGCCAACGCCTCCCAGGCCGGCGAGATCGTCGCCTACCGCTGGGACGGCACCACCTACACGCGCAGCCTCGTCGACGGCGGCGCCGAGACGCACGCGAAGGAGGTCCTCGCCACAGACCTCAACGGCGATGGCAAGGCCGAGCTGTTCGGCGTGCTCGAGGCCGAAACGGACGCCGCGAAGCAGGTGAAGACCCCGGTGCGCATCCGCCAGTACACCCCGCAGCCCGACGGCACCTTCGCCCACACCGACATCGCCACCATCAACGACCGCCAGACCCGCTTCCTCGTGGCCGGCGACTTCGACGGCGATGGCCAGACGGAGCTGGTCGCCGCCGCCATGAAGACGGGCCTCTACCTGCTGGATCCGTCCACCGACGCCAAGGGCGTCACCACCTGGGCCTCCACCGTCATTGACCCGGTCTCCAGCGGCTTCGAGCACGCCACCATCGCCGCCGACGTGGACGGCGACGGCCGCCCCGAGCTCATCGTCGCCGCCGACGACCAGCGGGAGCTCAAGCTCTACCGCTGGGACGCCGAGAAAAAGGCCTTCGCCAAGGAGCTGATCGGCCGCCTCCAGGGCGACACCATCACCTGGAACATCGCCTTCACCACGCTCTGAGCTGCGCGGGGCTGCTCATGTGGGGGGGGGGGGAACACACAGTGGTAACCAACAACCACCAAACAAAACGCAAGGGCCCGGGGGGGCGGGGGGGGCCCGG
>JBEIVK010000423.1:0-4004 GCA_040373935.1 Alphaproteobacteria bacterium | reverse complement strand
CCGCCGGCATCGCCGCGCCGGCGGCCCTCGCCCACGCCGCCCGGCTGCGGGCCGACGCGGCCTTCGCCCCGCCGGAGGGCCCGGAGGCGCTGTGGCGGCTGAACCCCTGGCGCGGGGCAGACCTCGCCTCCTTCGTCGTCCCCGGCTGGCAAGACCCCGGCGACGCCCTGCTGCGGCTGCACCCGGCGTGGCTGGGTGCCACCGTCCTGCTGCTCGCCACCCGCGGGCGCGCCCCGGCCGCCGCCGCCCTGCTCGCCCTCGCGCTCGCCCTGGCCCCGGGCTTGCGCCCGATGCTCGCCGGCCAGCCCCTCGGCGTGAACGGCCCGGCCGCCGCTTTGCGCGCCGTCCTGCCGGGCCTCGACGCCATGCACCACCACGGCCGCCTCGTGCTGCTCGCCGGGCTCGCGCTCACCGTGCTCGCCGCCCGCGGGGCCCGCGCCTGGGCCCGCGGCCGCCCGCGCCTGCTCCCGCTGCTCCCGTGGCTCGTCCTGCTGGATCTCCGCCTCGGCTCGCCGCTCGGGCCCGCCGTCCCCACCACGGACCCGCGGCCGCCCGCCATCGCCGCCGCCGCCGCCGCCCTGCCGCCGGGCCCGCTGCTGCACCTGCCCCTCGCCGGGCCGGGCGTGCACTTCCAGCGGCCCCTCGCCTTCGCGGCCACCCACGGCCGCCCGCTCTACGTGGACCCGCACCAGCCGGGCCTGCCCGCCGCTCTGCGCGGGAGCCGCCGGGCCCAGGCCCTCGCGCGCCTCGCCGGCCCGGGGCCGCTGCCTCCCGACGCCGGGGACGATCTGCCCGCCGCCCTGCGCGTCATCCTCGTCGAGGAGCCGTGGGTCTCGCGCGCCGCCGCCCGCCTCGGCCCGCCCACCCACCGCGACGCGTCGGGCGCCCTCTGGCTGCGCGGGCCCGCGGCGCCGGCTAAGGGTGTCCCGTGATCGACGACGCCCGCCTCACCGAAATCCTCGACGTGCTGGTCGCGCGGCGTGTCCTGCACGCCGGCCAGAAGCAGGACGTGCTCAACCGCGGCCGCGACCAGGCGCGCCACATCCTGCTCGACAAGCGGGCGCAGCTCCGGCGCCTGCTGGGGCGGCAGCGGGTGGCCTACCGGGTGTCGGAGATGGAGCTCATCGCGAGCTTCCGCTTCCCGCGCCAAGATGTCGCCGGCACCGTCGTCGACCAAGAGGCCATCACCCGCGCCGTGGCCGAGCACACGGGCGTTCCCTACGTCCACCTGGACCCGCTTCGCCTCGACTTCAAGCTCGTCACGGAGACCTTCGGCGGCCCCTTCGCCGAGCGCCACCTCATCGTGCCCGTCGCAGAGTCCGCCGAGGCGCTCACCCTCGCCGTGGCCGACCCCTGGGACAAGGACCTGCTGACCTCCATCGCGCGGGTCAAGAACAAGGTCATTCGCCCGGTCCTCGCCCAAAAAGAGCAAATCCTCCAGGTCATCGTCGAGTTTCACGGCTTCCGCCGCTCCATGCGCGCCGCCGAGGCCGAGTTCACCTCCGACCTGCCGGACCTCGGCAACCTCGAGCAGCTCTACGCCCTCGCCGACGCCAACGCCATCGACGCGGCAGACCAGCCGATCGTCCGCGCGGCCTGGTACCTGCTCAACTACGCGCTGGACCACCGGGCCTCCGACATCCACCTCGAGCCCAAGCGGGACGAGGGCTGGGTGCGCATGCGCATCGACGGCATCCTGCACACGGTCCACCGCCTGCCGCGCGTCGTCTTTCCGGCCTTCGTCTCCCGCATCAAGACGCTGGCCCGCATGGACATCGCCGAGCGCCGCCGCCCGCAGGACGGCCGCTTCAAGATGCAGACGCAAAACCACGAGGTCGAGCTGCGCGTCAGCACCGTGCCCACGGCCTTCGGCGAAAAGGTCGTCGTGCGCGTGTTCGACCCGGGGGTGCTCACGCAATCCCTGGAGAGCCTCGGCTTCTACGAAAAGGAGCTGACGCAGATCCGCCACATGTTGGCCACGCGCACCGGGATGGTGCTCGTCGTCGGCCCCACCGGCAGCGGCAAGACCACCACGCTCTACGCGGGCCTGCACCACCTCGCGTCGCCGCGGCTCAACATCGTCACCTTGGAAGACCCGATCGAGAACGTCCACGAGGCGTTCAACCAGATCGCGATGCAGCCCAAGATCGGCCTCACCTTCGACACCGCGCTGCGCTCCGTCCTCCGGCAAGACCCGGACGTGGTGATGGTCGGCGAAATCCGGGATCCCGAGACCGCCCAGAACGCCGTGCAGGCCGCGCTCACCGGCCACCAGGTCCTCTCCACCATCCACACCGGCGAGGCGGCCGGCGCGGTCGGCCGCATGCTGGACCTGGGCGTGCTGCCCTTCTTGCTGTCCAGCGTCCTGGTGGGCGTCATCGCGCAGCGCCTCGTCCGCCGCGTCTGTCCGCACTGCGCCGAGGACGACCTCCTCTCCGAAGACCAGGCCCTCGCCCTCCGCATCCCCGGCACCCGCGGTCGCCGCCTCAAGATCAAGCGGCCCGTCGGCTGCGTGCGCTGCCGCTACACCGGCTACCTCGGGCGCACCGGGCTCTTCGAGGTCCTCACGGTCACGCCGCGCGTGCAGCGCCTCATCAACGAGCGCGCCAGCACCCAGGCCATCCACCGCGAGGCCATCTACGACGGCATGCTCACCCTGCGCGAGTACGGCATCAAGAAGCTCGCCCGCGGCGAGACCACCTTCGAAGAGATCATCGCCAACACGGACGACCGCGCGGTCTTCTGAGCCGCCCGCGCGCCCGCTCGCCCCCCGGAGCCGCCCCATGGGAGCCTGGATCCTCGACGGAGGCTTCGGCCTCGACCACCTCCGCTGGGAGGCCGCGGTCCAAGCGCCCGCCCCCGGCCCCGGCGAGCTGCGCCTGCGCGCCACCGCGTGGTCCCTCAACTTCCGGGACCACCTGATGGTCACCGGCCGCTACAACCCGCGCCAGCCCTTGCCCTTGGTGCCCGGCTCCGACGTCGCCGGGGTGGTCGAGGCCCTCGGCCCCGGGGTCGACGGCCCGCCGCCCGGGACCCTGGTCCTCCTTCCATTTTGCCCCGGCTGGGCCAGCGGCCCGCTCACCCGCGCCGCCTTGCGCAGCGCCCGCGGCGGCCCGGCCCCCGGCGCCTTCGCCACCGCCCATACCGTGCCCGCCTCCACGGTCATCCCCGTCCCCCGCGGCTTCTCGGCCGCCGAGGCCGCCTGCCTCCCCTGCGCCGGGGTCACCGCCTGGCGCGCCCTCTTCGCCGACGGCCCCCTGCAGCCCGGCGCCACCGTGCTCACGATGGGCAGCGGCGGGGTGTCCAGCTTCGCCCTCGATCTCGCCCGCATGGCCGGCGCCCGCGTGCTCGCCCTCACCACCCGCCCCAGCCGCGTCGCCGCCCTCCTCGCCCGCGGCGCCGAGCGGGTCGTCTGCACCGCCACCACGCCGGACTGGTCCAAGGAGGCCCTCGCGTGGACCGGCGGCGAAGGCGTGGATCTCGTCATCGAGCTCGGCGGGGCCGGCACCCTCGCCCGCAGCCTGGCCGCCGTTCGCCCCGGCGGCACCATCGCCGTCATCGGCGTACTGGACGGCGTCTCCACCGAGCTTCCCCTCACCAGCCTGCTCATGCGCGGCGTGCGCCTCCAAGGCGTCTTCGTCGGCTCCACCGCCGACACGGCCGCCCTCTGCCGCGCCCTCGACGCCCCCGGCGCGCCCCGCCCCGCGATCGGCGCCGCCTTCCCGTTCTCCGCCTTGCCCGCCGCCTTGGCCCACCTCGGCGCGGGCGCCCACACCGGCAAGGTCGTCCTCGTGCCCGACGGCGATCCTCTCCTTTCCCCGTCCATTTCTTGATGGGGCGGGGGGCTCGCCGCCCCCCGCAACGCCCCTGGCCCGTCGCCCCCGCCGGGGTGCGCCCCGCCGCCCCGCGCAGTACGGGGCCAGCCCGCCGGGAGGCTCCATGCTCGCCCTCGTCGCCGGGCCCGCGTGGGCCCCCGCCGTCGCCCGCCGCCACGCGGCCACCCT
>JBEIVK010000978.1:0-1593 GCA_040373935.1 Alphaproteobacteria bacterium | reverse complement strand
TGGAGCGCGCGCCAGTCCGGCCAGAGGGCCGCCGCGTCTCCCTCCGCGTCCCAGCCCCCCGTGGAGCGCACCGCGAGCGGCCCCGCCCAGCCTTCGCGCACGGCGTTGTCCGCCTCCACCGCGAGGGTGAGCGTCTCGCCGAGCAGCAGCAGGGCCTCGGCGTCGCCCGCCGGCGCGGCGCAGGTGACCGTGAGGGTGAAGGCGCCGCCGGCCCGGCCGGAGGCCGCGGGACACCGCAAGGACCAGCGGTAGGGCCGGCCCTCGTAGATGGCCTCGGCCTCCACGGTGGCCTCGCCCGCGAGCGGGCCGTCCGCGTCGGCGTAGCCGTCGCAGTCGTCGTCTTCGGCGTTCCAGCGCTCCACCTGGCCGGGGAAGACCCCCGGGTCCGTGTCGTCGCAGTCCGTCGTGTCCAGGTGGCCGTCCTGGTCCAGGTCTTGCGGACCGGGATCCGGCGGCGGCCCGCTGTCTGCCGCGGTGTCCGTGCCGTCGCCGCCGCTCCCGCCGCCGCCACTCCCGCCCTTGGGCCCGGCCGCCGGGGCGGCGCAGGCCCCGAGCAGGGACACCGACAGCAGGACCGTGGCAGGCGCGCGCATCCCGCGAGGATACGCGAGCGCGGGGCCGCCCGCCCGCGCCGCCCCGGAGCCCGCATGCCCGGCATCGACCCGTCCCGCCCCTTCGTCCCCGTGCAGATCGCCATCCTCACCGTGTCGGACACGCGCGTCGCCGCCACGGATCGCTCCGGGGACACCCTCGCCGCCCGCGTGCAGGCGGCGGGGCACACGCTCGTCGCGCGGGGCATCGTCCCGGACGACCGCGCGGCCATCGAGGCGGCCTTGCGCGCCCACATCGCCGACCCGGGGGTGGACGTGGTCCTGCTGACGGGTGGGACCGGGCTCACCGGCCGCGACGTCACGCCGGAGGCCGTCCACGCGGTCATGGACAAGGAGATCCCTGGCTTCGGCGAGCTGTTTCGCTTCTTGTCCTACGCGAAGATCGGCACCAGCACCATCCAGTCGCGGGCCCTCGGCGCGGTGGCCGGCGGCACGTACGTCTTCGCGCTGCCGGGCTCGCCCGGGGCCTGCGGCGACGCGTGGGACGACATCCTCGTGCACCAGCTCGACAGCCGCTACCGGCCGTGCAACTTCGTCGAGATCATGCCGCGCCTGATGGAGCACGTCGGCCCCCGGAAGCCGGCCCTTGCCGCGGCGCCCGGCGCGTGACACGCTGCCCCGAGGAGAAAGCCATGCGGCGTTTTGGGGCGGCGGCGGTGCTCACGGCCGCACTCACTTGGGCAGGCCCGGCGTCGGCGGCGCGCTTGCCCGCGGTGGCGGCGGCCGTGCCCTCCGCCGAGCGCGCGCCGCGGGACGGCGCGCTGGTCATCGGCGTCGAAGGCTACGACGCGCTTCCGCAGGCCGTCTGGGCGGGTGGGGATGCCCGCGCCTGGCGGGACTGGCTGGTGCAGACCGCCGGCGTCGGCCCGCGCGCCGTCGTGTCCCTGCAAGATCCGGACACCCCCGCCCTGCTCAAGGAGGCGAAGCGCCTCCCCAAGCTCGTCAAGCCCGGCGGCACGCTCTGGGTGGTCTACGCCGGGCA
>JBEIVK010000428.1:0-3981 GCA_040373935.1 Alphaproteobacteria bacterium | reverse complement strand
CGGGCCGCTCCTGAGCGAGCTCAGCGCCCGGATCGCCGACGAGCAACAGCGGCGTCGGGGCGCAAGCGCAAAGTGAAGAAGCGCGCCGCGCAAGCGTCCACGCAGGCCAACGCGCCAGCCGCGGGGCCCGACGTCCCTGCCGGCACCGACAAGCGACCTGCCGCCGACGACGACACCGACGACACCGACGACACCGACAACACCGACGAAGAGCCTGGCCTGGGCGCCCTGCTGTCGATCAGCGAGACGAAGGGCACGCCCACGGGGGGCGAGGCCAGCGCCCCCGCTCCGGAGCACCCCCTGCGTTCCCTGTTGTTGCTCGCGCTGCGGGCGGGCCGCAGCGCGGCTTGGGAGACCAACGCCGGCGCGGAGGCCGCCGAGGACGACGACACCGCCCACGGCGAATCCGTCCGCGGCAGCGACAAGGTCGCAGCGGAAGACCCTCTGCTGCTCCTCGCCCAATGGCGGCTGGTGGAGCTGATGGAGGCCCACAGTCGAGACTTCCGGCGCGGCTACATCCCCGTGGAGGAGGTGGCGCCCGTCATTCGTGGCCGCGTGACCCAACGCGGGCTGGTGCAGATGGGGCTGCGCGCGGGCCCGGGCGTTGAGTGCGCGCACGACGAGTTTACGGACACCACGCCCCTATTCCGGGTCCTTGTCACCGCGCTCGACCGCATCGCGAGCGGCGACATCGCCGCCCAGTACGGGTTCGGGGATTGGGGCGTCCTGGACGATGTTCACGGGAGGGCGGCGCAGCTGCGCCGCCAGCTGGCACACCTGCCGTCCTTGCCCCGGCCGGTCGCCGCGGCGGAGGCCACCCGGTTGAGCCGGCGCCCGCTGCCGCGCCAGCTCCGGGCGTGGACGCCGGCCCTGTCCCTCGCCCGCGCGATCCTCCGCGACGAGGCCCCCGCGGCGGCGGCATCCGAAGACGGCGTCGTCGCCCAACACTGGTGGCTCGATACCAGCGAGCTGTGGGCGGCCATCCTGCGGCAGGCGCTGGGCGAGCAGGTGAAGCAGGCCGCGAGCGATGCTGGCACCCCCCGGAAGACGCCCTGGGCCGGCCTCGGGAACACCAAGCAGCCCGACCTCATCCTCGAACTGGAAGGCGGACGATGCGTCGTGGCCGACGCAAAGTACAAGCGCTTGGCCAACACCAGCCTCTCCGCCGCGGACCAATACCAGATCTTCACCTACAGCCACATCACCTGGCTCGACCAGCCTCCCACCGAGGCGTGGATTCTCTACCCGTGTGCCCCAGAGGCCTACCTGCCCCCCGGAAAAGAAGACGCCCACGCCCGCTATCCCCACGCGGAGGCGAGCACGGAAGGGTTCAAGCTCTGGATCAAGCCAGTCCCCTGCCCCACGCGGGAGCAGCTGGACCCTCCCGCGTGGGACGCCTACATCAACAAGGCGAGGGAGGCGATCAAAGCGCCATAACCAGCCCGCCCAGCCCCAACCGGAGGCCCCGCCGCCCCGCTCACAACGGCTCATCCAACGCATCGATCTCCGCCGGCGGCACCAGATCCACCCCCACGGCCTCGATCAGCCCGGCCGCCAGCAGCGGCGCGAGCAGGGGACTGAGCGGCTGCGAACCAACGAAAGCCAGGCGGTCCCGCGCGCGGGTGACGGTGGTGTAGAGGTTGCGGCGCCCTTCGAGGGTGTCCGGGTAGTGGGAGGCGCTGGGCTCGACGAGGACGATGGAGTCAAACTCCAGGCCCTTGACCTGCCGGCGGTTGGTGACCGTGACGCCGGGCGCGAAGACGAACTCCTTGTTGTAGCCCTCGCGGACGGCACAGAGCCCGCCGAGCAGGCCGCTGAGCGCGGCCATCAGGGGCCCGACCTCCTCCCGCCGCGGGAGGACGACCGCGACGTGGGCCGCCGGATCGTCTGCGAGGGTTGCCAGCACCTCGTCGGCGACGGCCTCGGCCACCCGCTCGGGGGCCACGGCCACGTACCGCGGGAGCGCGCCGGGACGGCCCTCGGAGGGGGCCTCGCCGACGAGGGCGTCGGCGAGCGCGACGATGGGCCCGGTGGACCGATGGCCGACCTCCAGCGCGCACACCTGCGCGCCGGTGAGGCCGAGCGCGCGCGCGATGCCATCCCAGCCGAGAAAATCGGCGTCGGGGACAATCTTCTGATTGAGGTCCCCCACGATGGTGACGCCGGTGCGCGCGCGCACGGCGCCGAAGAGCACGGCCAGCTCGACGGCCCCGAAGTCCTGCGCCTCGTCCACGACGAGGTGGTCGAACGTGTGAACCTTCTCGTCGTCCGAACTGTCGGGCAGGCCGCCGTTCTTGACCTGCATGAGCCGAATCAGGATGGCGAGGTCGTCGAAGCGCACCCCCGGGCCCGGGTGCCGCTCGGAGCCGTCGACGGTGGCCAAGGCGCGCTGGAACGCCGCCGCCTCCGCCAGCACCGCCGCGGACACCCCGGGGAGATGGGCGGCGAGCAGCGTGGAGTCGGTGAGGAGGCGCACCAGCTCTTCCTTGTAGAGCGTGACCCGCGTGACGGCCGCCACGAACACCTTGTGGATCTCGACCAGCCGCTGCGCCTCCAGGCCCCGCGCGGCGTCCCGGGCGTTGAGCGCGGCCCGCCGCAGCCCCACGAGGCGGCGGACGACCGGGCCGGCGGTCGCCCGCCACCGCCGGACCCAGGTCGCGCCGGTGTCCCCGTACGGCGCGAGCTTCTCGGCGAGGTAGTCGTCGGCGGCGGCGACCTGCCGGGCGACGAAGGCGTCCACCGCGGCGAGGATGCCGACGTGCTTTTTGACCGCGGCGGCGGCCTCTGCGCCGGGGCGCGACGCCTGGTCGATCTTGATTTTGCCGCGGTAGCCCCGCGAGACGGCGCCCAGCGCCCACGCGTGGAAGGTGTCCAACCGCGCGGCCGTGAGCCCGAGCGGCACGAGCAGACCGCGCACGTAGTCGGCGAGGGCGCGGTTGTACATGACGATGAGCACGCGGGATGGGTCCACCGCCTCGCGCTCGCCGGCCTCGCCGGGGTAGGCCAGCCACGCGACGCGGTGGAGGGCGACCGAGGTCTTGCCCGAGCCAGCACGCCCGCGGACGATGAGCGCCTGGCCCCGACTGGACGAGATGAGCCGGTACTGCGCCGGCGTGAGGAGGGAGCGGAGGTCTCCGAGGTGCAGGCCGGAGGCCTTGGCATCCCGCGCCTCGGGGGCGTCGAAGCCCTCGGGCCCAGCGACCAGCCGGACCGTCTGCGACGGCGTCTGGACGCGCACCGCGCGCACGGCACGCCCGGCCACCGTCAGCGCGGCGCGGCGGTCGACCCGGCCCTCGACGAGCGCGTAGCCAGGAGCGACGAGCGAGAAGCGCTCGCCCGGGTCGGTGAAGTAGGCGCCGGCCAGCGGATGCCGCCAGTCGACGATTTTGCTGCCGGGCACCCGGCGCTCGCCCACCCGGTACTCGTTGCTGGACGCCGCCGTGCGCAGCGTGACGGCGCCGATGAAGGGCTCGTCCAAGTCGTGCGTCGCGGCGGCGGACCGCAGCTCGGCGTCCAAGCCGCTGGCATAGGCGCGGAGATCGTCGATGTCCATCATGCGGTGGCCCTCGGGTCAGGTGTCGAAGATGCGGATGGATTCGGGTTCGGCGGGCGCGGACGCCGCTTCGGGGGGGGCGAAGGCGGCGAGGTAGTACCGGGTGCCTTTGCCCTTGCCGCGCACCTGGACCTCATCAGGGAGCCGATCCATGATGGACTTCAACTGATTCCAGCTCGCGTCATGCACCACAAGCTTCTTTCTGAGAAAGTCCTTCTTTACCAACCCCTCCGCCGCAGCAGTGGCCAGCGCTTGCTGCACCTCGACCGGAAGCACCACCGACTGGCCATCGTCAGGCCCGCCAGAGACACTCACGAAGGTCTGCCGGGCCGCCGCCTTTGTCGAGCGAGGCGGACCGCCGTCCAGTGGGTCAGGCGGCGGTGGCGCTTGCTGGACCGGGGGCGTATTGGGGTCGCGAGGTGCCAGCT
>JBEIVK010000013.1:0-17809 GCA_040373935.1 Alphaproteobacteria bacterium | reverse complement strand
CGCGATCAGCGCGCCCACCGCGACCCGCGCGATGGCCAGCGCGCCGAGCCCGCCGCCGGCCCACCGCGCCACGGCGAGGCCCGGGAGCGCAAAAATCCACAGGGAATGCCCCCCCTCCGGGTTCGGCGGCACCGGCGCACCGCCATGCCACACGGCGGCGGCCGCGAGCGCCCCGCCCAGCACATCGCTGCCGACGCCGCTCGCGGCCACTCCCGGCCACCGCACCGCGAAGGCCAGGGCCCACAGGGCGCCGAGGCCAACGGCGGCGGCGGCCCCAGCCCGACTCAGCGCAAGCCCAGGGCCGTGGCCACTTCCGAGGTGCTGCGCCCCGTGATGGCGAGCGCGAGATCCCGCTCGATGCGGCGCTGCGCGAAGGGCGCCGACTCCTCGTCGGCCTGCTTGCCGAGCCGCTGGATGCGGGCGCGGTCCGTGCCGGTGAGCGCCGCGGCCAGGGCGTCGGCGATGGCGCCAAGCCGCGGGCCCTCATCCCCGGTGAGCAGCCCGGCGTCGTCGCGCAGCGCCTTGCGCAGGTGGTGGAGGATCTGCTCGCCCTCGATGCGCGCCGCGATGAGCAGGCGCTCGTCGATGTCGGTCTCCGCGTTGTCGATCGCGTCCTCGAGCATGCGGTCGACCTCCTCGTCGCTCAACCCATAGGACGGCTGCACGGCGATGGAGGCGCTCTGGCCGGTCAGCTCTTCGGTGGCCGACACCGAGAGCAACCCCGAGGCGTCCACCATGAAGTCCACCCGCACCCGCGGCACCCCGGCGGGCAAGCCCGGCAGCCCCCCCAGCCGGAAGCGGCCCAGGCTGCGGTTGTCCCGCACCAGCTCTCGCTCCCCTTGCACCACGTGGATGTCCACCGCCGTCTGCCCATCGACATGGGTGGTGAAGGTCTCCGACGCATGGGCCGGGATGCTCGTCGTGCGGGGGATGAGGCGCTCGACCACGCCGCCCATCACCTCAATGCCGAGCGACAGCGGCACGACATCGACCAGCAGCATCTCCTCGGCGAGCGTGCTCTCGCCGGAGAGGATGTCCGCCTGCATCGCCGCGCCCAGCGCGACCACCTGGTCCGGGTCCAGATCCACATGGGGCGCGCGCCCAAAGAGCGCCTCGACCGCCCGCCGCACCGCCGGCACCCGGGTGCTCCCACCGACCAGCACCACCTCGTCCACTTGGTCCGGGCGCAAGCCGGCGTCCGTGACGGCGGCCCGCGCGGCGGCCATCGTGCGGTCCACCAAGGGGCGAATGAGCGCTTCGAAGGTGGCCCGGTCGATCGACGCCTCCACCGTCCGGCCGGCCAGCTCCAGCCGCATCGTCGCCACATCCTGGCTCGACAGCTCCTTTTTTGCGGCCTCCGCCGCCCGCACGGCCCGGCGGAAGGTGGGGCCGTCGGCGTCCTCCACCCCGGCCTGCGCCAACAGGACACGCGCCAGCGCTTGGTCGAAGTCGTCGCCGCCCAGGCGGGTGTCCCCGCGCGTCGCGAGGACCTGGAACACGCCGTCGTTGAGCTCCAACACGCTGACGTCGAAGGTGCCCCCGCCGAGGTCGTACACAACGACCTTTTCGCCCGCCTGCGCCTTGTCGAGCCCATAGGCGAGGGCCGCCGCCGTGGGCTCGTTGAGCAGCCGCAGCACCTCGATCCCCGCGAGTCGGGCGGCGTCCCGGGTGGCGGCACGCTGGGCGTCATCGAACCACGCCGGCACGGTGATGACCGCGCCGCCGGGGCGGCCCATCAGGCACTCTTCGGCCCGCGCGTGCAGCAGGCGCAGCACGTAGCTGGACAGCTCCATCGGCGTGACCCGCGCCTCGCCCACCCGGAAGCGCACGACCCGGTTGTCCTCGGTGTCGAGGTCGTAGCGGAAAAGCCCGGCCTCCTCTGCGACCTCCGCCGGTGCCCGGCCCATGAAGCGCTTGAACGACGTGAACGTCGTGCCATCGGGCTCCCCGGCCGCCGCGAGGGCCGGCCAGCCCACCGCCCGCGGCACGCCCTCCGGGCTGTACCGCACGGCGGACGGCAGGAGCACGCGCTCGTCGTCATCGAGCAGGCAGCGGGCCTTGCCGCCGAGCACGACCGCGACGAGGCTGTGGGTGGTGCCGAGATCGATGCCGATGTTGGCCACGGGCTACTCCGAATGCGCGGCCGCAGCGGCCTGCGCGATGGCGTTGTCGAGGTACTTCAGGCGGGACAGCGCCGCGTCGACACCGTCGAGCCCGCCCGCGCCGGCTTCCCACGCGGCGAACTGCGCGCCGAGCGCGGCGTCCAGGCGGTCCCGCCAGGCGGTGGCGGCGGCGAGCGCGGCCGGCGGATCGTCGGGGATCCCAGCTTGCAAGTCGAAGATGTCTTCGAGGAAGGCGGCGTCGAGCACGGGGCCGCCCGTCTCCGGTGGCACGGCGCGGCCCGTGGCCAGCAGCCACGCGCGGGCGCGCGGGTCGCGAAGGACGCGACGGGCGTCGTTGACGGCGGCCGTCCAGAGCAGCGCCATGCGCTTCTCCACCGCGGGGCGGGCGGCGAAGCGGTCCGGGTGGACCACGCGCGACATCGCCCGCCAACGCTCCTCGACCTCGGCGGGCGCGAGGTGATAGCGCCGCGCCAGCCCCAGCACGCCGAACGCGTCGACATCGCGGCCCGGAGGCGGCTGGATGGCCCCACACCCCGCGCAGACCGGCGTCGCCACCCGCTCGTGGCAGTTCCAACAGGTCGGGTTCACGAGACGCCTCCCCCGGCGAGGCCGGACGGGCCGGCCTGGCCGCTCGCTTCACAAGGTGAAGCTGTCCCCGCAAGAGCAGGAGCGGTTGGACAAGGGATTGCGGAACACGAAGCCGGTCTTGACCATGGACTTCTCGAAGTCGAGCTCCGAGCCGTTCACGAACAGATAGGACTTGCGGTCCACCGCCAGCGTGACGCCCTGCTCGGGAAAGGCAAAGAGCTTGTCCTTCGGGTCGGCGGACTCCACGAGATCGACGTGGTACGTCAGGCCCGAGCAGCCACCGCCCTTCACGCCCACGCGCAGGATGGCGTCCGGCGTCTGGCGCTTTTTCTTCAGGGCGTTGACCCGTTCGGCGGCGGCGTCGCTGATGGTGATGGCCATGGTCGTCCCCGGCTCAGGCCGACGTCTCGGCGGAGCGCGCGGCCTGCTTCTTGCGGAAGTCGGCGATCGCTGCCTTGATGGCGTCCTCGGCGAGCACCGAGCAGTGGATCTTCACGGGCGGCAGCGCGAGCTCGGCCGCGATCTCGGCGTTCTTGATGAGCTCGGCCTCGTCGATGGACTTGCCCTTGACCATCGTGGTGACGAGCGAGCTCGACGCGATGGCAGACCCGCAGCCCATCGTCTTGAACTTGGCGTCCTCGATGATGCCGTTGTCGTTGATCTTGAGCTGGAGCTTCATGACGTCGCCGCAGGCGGGCGCGCCCACGAGGCCGGTGCCGACGGACGGGTCAGCCTTGTCCAGGCTGCCCATGTTTTGGGGGTTTTCGAAGTGGTCGATGACCTTCTGGCTGTAGGCCATGAGGGGACTCCGTCAGGGTTGGCGGTGAGGGTGCGATCGAAGGAGGCGGGTCAGTGCGCTTCCCACTGGATGGACTTGAGGTCGATGCCCTCCTTGACCATCTCGTACAGCGGGCTCATCTCACGGAGGAAGGCCGCCTTGTTGGCGATGAGGTCGATCGCGAAGTCGATCTCCTCGGCCGTGGTGAAGCGGCCGAGCCCGAAGCGCAAGGAGGTGTGGGCGAGCTCGGCGTCGACGCCGAGGGCGCGCAGCACGTAGGAGGGCTCGAGGCTGGCCGAGGTGCACGCCGAACCGGAGGAACACGCGATGTCCTTGATGCCCATCATCATGGCCTCCCCCTCGACGTAGGCGAAGCTCACGTTGAGGTTGTTGGGGAGCCGATGCTCCCACGAGCCGTTCAGGTACAGCTCGTCGAGACGGGCGCGCAGCCCGTCCCAGAGGCGGTCCCGCAAGGCCCGCACCCGCTCGACCTCGCCGTTCGTCAGGTCTGCCTTGGCGAGCGCCGCGGCCTTGCCGAGCCCGACGATCTGGTGGGTGGCGAGGGTGCCAGAGCGCATGCCGCGCTCGTGCCCGCCGCCGTCGATCTCGGCCTGCAGCCGAACCCGCGGGCGCGCGCGCCGCACATAGAGCGCGCCGATGCCCTTGGGCCCGTACATCTTGTGGCCGGAGATGCTCACGAGATCGACGTTCATGTCGTCGACGTGGAAGGGCACCCGGCCGAGCCCCTGCACCGCGTCGCAGTGGAAGAACACGCCGCGCTCACGGCAGATCGCGCCGATCTCCCGGATGGGCTGGATGACGCCGATCTCGTTGTTGGCGAACATCACGCTGACGAGCGTGGTGTCCGGCCGGATGGCCGCGCGGAGGACGTCGAGATCGAGGCGGCCGTCGGGCTGGACACCGAGGACGGTGGCCTCCCACCCGTCGCGCTCCAGCGCATGCACGGAGTCCAGCACCGCCTTGTGCTCGGTGGCGACCGTGATGATGTGCTTGCCCTTCTCCTCGTTGAACCGGGCGACGCCCTTGATCGCGAGGTTGTTGGACTCGGTCGCGCCCGAGGTGAAGACGACCTCGCGGGCCGTCGCGCCGATGAGGTCGGCCACCTGCTCGCGGGCCAGCTCCACCGCCTCCCGGGCCTCCCAACCAAACGCGTGGTTCCGCGAGGCCGGATTGCCGAAGTGCTCGGTGAGGTAGGGGATCATCGCCTCGGCCACGCGCGGATCCACCGGGTTGGTGGCGTTGTAGTCGAGGTAGATGGGGCGGCGGAGGGTCATGCGGGGTCCTGGGTGCTCAGCGGGAGCCGTTGACGGCAGCGACGAGTGCGGGAGGCGTGGGCGAGCTTCGCGGCTGGCCGCAGGCCCGGCACGCGCCGCGCGGCGTGTCGGGGGAGCAAGGGGTACATCCGTGGAGGAAAGACAAGCTCTCCTGAAGGTCGTGCTCCAAGGCTTGCAAACGCCGGAGGGCGTCCCGGGTCTCGATGAGCTTGCGCGAGTAGAAGGCGCGGAGGTGGTCCATCGCCGCGGGGGCGGAGTCCTCCCCCTGCAACTGGGCCAGGAAGTCGCGCGTTTCGGGCAGGGAGAAGCCCATCTCTTGGAGGCGGTCGATCCAGTGGATGCGGGTGAGCGCGGATTGGTCGTAGAGACGGAAGCCGCCCGCCGTGCGCGCGGCCGGCTCGAGCAAGTCGAGCTCTTCGTAGAAGCGGATGGCGCGCACCGTCTTGTTGGTGAGGTCTGCCAGCTGGCCGACCTTGAGCAGGCCGTCCGGCGTGGGCGGGACCAGGGGGCGGGCGGGCGCGGTTGCCATGCCCAACCCGTAACCTCACGTGTACGGAAGGGTAGCCACCGTCCCCAAAAACCTTCCGTGAACGGAAGGGTCTGGCCGTTCGCCGCGGAGATCGGGGCGGGGATGGGGCGGAGATCGGGGCGGGGACTGTGGCCGAGGCCGGCACCGACGACCGCGCGCGATGTGCGCTGGGTCGTGTCTTCTTTGCCTTCTTTGCCTTCTTTGACCTCTTCGCCTTCCGGGTCGACACCGCCTTCTCGGGGGTTCTGCCCGCGCCGCGCCGCGCCTCGGCGGGGCCGTCCGGGTCCGGCATCGCCATGCCGGGCGGTGGCAACGGCCGCCACGCCGCCCGCTGCACCGGGGCGAGCGGCCCGGGTTCGCCGCCCGTCCCCACCCGCACCGGCCCGCCGTCCAATTGGACGACGACCGTGCCGTCCCGGTCGGTCCGGTAGATCGGGATCCCGGCGGTGCGCAGCAACATCTCGGGGCGCGGGTGGCGGTAGCGGTTCTCGCGGCCGCACGACACCACGATGACGGCAGGGGCCGTGGCGCGGATGAGTGGGCCGGTGCTGGAGCTGTGGCTGCCGTGGTGCGGCGCCTTGAGCACCGTGACCGGCCCGATCCGCGGGCCCAGCCAGCGCTCCGCGTCGTCCTCGATGTCTCCGGTGAGAAGCACACGCTGGCCCGCGTGGGTGACCTCCAACACGAGGCTCTCTTCGTTCACACGGTCCCGGCCGGGCGCCCGAAACCCGCCGAGCGGGTGCACGAAGCGCAGGCCCGGGCCGGGCGTGTGGGCGGGGCCGCCGATGGGCACGCCACGGGCGAACGCGCTCTGCCACAGCGCGAGGAAGTCCTCCTCGCCGACCTCGGGACGACGGGGCACGAACAGGGCTCCGACCGGCATCCCGGCCAACACCGGGCCGAGGCCGTTCAGGTGGTCCGGGTGGGGATGGGAGAGCACGACGGCGTCCAGGCGGCCCACGCCGCGGCGCCGCAGCCAACGAAGAACCTCGTCGTCCCCCGGGCCGCCGTCCACGAGCAGGCGACGGCCGTCCGGCATCTCGACGAAGGTGGCGTCCCCCTGACCGATGTCGAGGAAAAACACCCGCAGCACGCCCCCCGGCAGCGGCCGCAGCTGGAGCAGCAGCAGGCCGAGCAGCGCCGCACCGAGACCGTCCCGCGCATGGAAGACGAGCAGCGCGAGCGCCAGCGCCCCGGCGCCCCCCACGGCGACCGGCCACGGATCCGCGGCGAAGGGGGCCATGCAGGCCAGCCCCAGCGTGACCGTCGCGTCTCCGACCGCGAGCGGCGCCCACCACAGCGGCCCGGGCAGCACCGGCACCAGCAACGCACAGACGACCGCGACGCCGCCCAGCAGCGGCACCCCGGGCACGTTGGCGAAGGCGGCGCCGGGTGCGACCCCCTGGAACCACCACGCCAGCACCGGCAGCGTGCCGAGGGTGGCCGCGAGGCTGGCGGCGACGGCTGCGAGGCCCGCCCGCAGCAACCGCGGCGCGTCCGGGGGGAGGAAGCGCATCCACCGGGGGGCCCACAGCACGATGCCGAGCACCGCGCCAAAACTGAGAAAGAAGGCTGGTGTGCCGACATCTGCGGGGCTGGCGAGGGCGACGCCGTAGGCCGCGAGGCCCAAAAGCGCCGCGGGCCCCGGGCGACGGCCCAGCGCGACCGCGAGGCCGCCGGCGCCGACCATGACCGCCGCCCGCGCCGCCGACACGGGCCAGCCGAGGGCCGCGCCGTAGGCGACGCAGGCACCCACCGCGACCCCCACGGGCAGGAGGCGGTGCACGAGGGGGCCCGCCCGCCCCGCGAGCGGCCGCAGCGAGAGACGGGCCAGAGCGCCCAACGCGCCGCCGATGAGCGCCAGTTGAAGCCCGGACACGGCGACGAGGTGCTGCGTGCCCGTCCGTTCGAGGAGCGTGAGGGTGTCGGCGGGTATGCCGCTTTTTTCGCCGGTGACGAGCGCGCGCAGGAAGCCGCCGTGGGTGGCGACGGCGAAGCGGCCGAGCCCCGGCAGCGGGGGCCCCGCGGCCCCGGCGGAGACCGCGAGCGCAGCCACCGGGCGGCGGGCGCCGCGGGCATCGACCGCGTCGTCCGGGGGTTCCCCGTCGAGGGCCGCGCCGGGTGGAGGGGCCGGGCGGATCAGCGCCGCGATGGGCGCGCCACGGGCGACGGGATGCGGCGAGAAAAAGGTGTATCGACCGTGTTCCGTGGAGACGACCGGGCGCCGCGGCGCGCCGTCCACCACGACGCCGCGCAGCCACACCGGACCGGGCAGCGGCGGCGGCGGCGCGCTGGAACCCGCGCTGACGAGGCCCAGCAGCGCGGCGGCCCCCGCGAAGGCGAGGCCGCGGGCGACCGGCCCCCGCGCCATCCACCCGAGCCCCACGAGCGCGAGCACCCCGCCCACCGCGACGCCGAGGGGCACCAGCGACCACGGCGCCACACCTGCCCCCACCACGGCCGCGAGCCCCACGAGCACCATCGGACGCCGCACGAGACACCCCGGGCGCTGACCCAGCAAGGTGCAGGCCAGCCGTAAGTCTCTGATCTTCCAGCACCGTCTGGGGAGGGTGTCCGAAAGATTGGACACCTGCACGGACAGGCTCGGACACCCCTTGACAGTCGCTCCCCGACCGGCGACAAAGGGGGCGGAGACCGCAGCGCCCGGGTGGGCGCGGCCGCAAAGCCCGCGGGCTCCCTGCCGTTCCCGCCTCCGCGGGCCCGGCCCGCGTCGAGCCGTATGCAACCGCGAAAATCCACGTCCGCCGCCTGAGCCCCTCGATCGGCCCCTCGCCGCGCGGGCGGCCGGGCCTCACCCCGGCTGCCACGCCGGATTCGAGGTGTCTCATGGGGTTACGTCCGTGACCTTCCGCGCATCCTCCCGCGCCGCCGTCAAGCAAAAAGCGCTCGCCTGGTGGTCTGCGCACGCTTCGCATCATGGGCTTTCGATGCGGGCCTTCCTGGCCTGCTGCCGAATGGACGCGAGCGAGCTGGTCATCACCTTCACGCCGCCGGAGCAGCGCCGCAGCGCCTGAGGCCCGCGGCGCCGAGGGAAGGGGGCGTTACGGGGGAAACCGCAGGTTTCCCCTGTCCCTTTGTGATGTCACCGCGACGAGGGGGCCTCCGCGGGCCTCAGCGGGCCACAGCGTCCACCCGGCCGTCCCAGGCGTCGCTCTCGGTGCCGTCGGGGGCGACGAGCTGGAGGGAGTAGTCGTAGTCGAGGGTGCGCGAGACGTTCTCGAAGGCGAACTGGATGTCGCCGTCGACGAGCGGGGCGTCGTTGCTGCCCACCTCGAGCGAGAAGGACTGGCGGTCTGCGCCTTCTTCGGTGACGGAGACGCGGATGGTGCCGCCGTCGAGGGAGTCCGGGTAGTCGTAGCCGACGACAAACTCGATGACCCACTGGGTGTAGGTCTTGAAGCCGGCGCTCACGCCGACGATGACCGGCACGACGACGCCCGTCTCGCCCGAGTCGTCTTCGATGACGCCGCCGTCGTCGCCGCCCCCGCCGAGGTTGCTGCCGCCCCCGCCGAAGGTGCCGGTGTCGTCTTTGCCGGCGCACGCCGCGAGGAAGAGCCAGGAGCCGAGCAGCCAACCGCCACGCATGGGACCTCCGCGGGCCAGGGCCCGCCGCAGCGAGTATAGACCGCCCGGCGGGGTCCGGCATGCAGAAGGTGGTGGTGGGGACGGTGGCGGCGGTGGTGCTGGTGCTGGGCGCCGTCGTCGGCGTGGTGTGGTGGGAGCGCGGGGCGCCGCCGGGTTTTCGGCCGGCGGCGGTGCCGGTCGCGGTGGGGGCGATCACCCGGGAGCACCGCGGCGTGGCGACCGAGGGTACGGTGCACCTCGCGGTGCGCATCTCGCAGGTGGCGGGCGAGCAGCGGTGGACCTTGGCGCCGCTGATGCCGCTCGGAGACACGCAGTCTCGGGAGGTGCGCGTCTTGCTGCGAACGGAGCGCAAGCTGGACGATCTGGCGACCTACGAAGACGTGACGGTGCGGGGCTTCGCGCGGCCGCCGGGGCGGCTCGTGCCGGGCTCGGTGGTGCTCGCCTTGGAGCAGGCCGGCTACACCGTGCCCGAGGACCTCATCCTCTTGGAGGAGTGGGTCGACTGAGCCCCGCGGCGCGGCGACTACCCGAGGACCTCGCCCAGATGCCCGAGGAGGAAGGCGTTTTCTTCGGCGGTGCCGAGCGTGATGCGGAAGTACGGCTCGTAGCTGACGTCCTTGAAGGGCTCGAACCACTTGAGCGCGATGCCGCGGGCCTTCATCGTGTCGACCAGGTCCTTGCCCTTGCGCCCGTCCGTGAAGCGGCAGAGCACGAAGTTGACCTCGCTGTCGAAGGTTTCGACGCCGCGGAAGCGCGAAAGTCCGTCGCGGATGACCGCGCGCTGGGTGGCGCACTCTTCGCGAAGCCAGGGCAGATGGGCCTCGTCTTCGAGGGCGGCGATGGCGAGCGCCTCTTGCAGCGCCCCGAGGCGGTAGTCGGTGAGCTGCTTGTCCATCTCGGCCACCAGCGCCGGGCGCGCCAGCAGGTAGCCGATGCGCACGCCGGCGAGGCCGTAGGCGAAGGAGAAGGAGCGGCCGACCATGAGGTTGGGGTAGCGGGGCACGAGGTCCGAGAAGCGGACGTGCTCCGGGTTGACGTACTGGACGTAGGCCTCATCCACCCAGAACGTGGAGCCGGGGAAGCGCTCGATCAGCGGGACCAGCTGCTCGCGGGTGGCGAGGACATTGCCCGTCGGGTTGTTGGGATTGGCGAGGTAGACGAAGCAATCTTGCTTTTCGAGCGTGGCCTCGAGGAGGCTGAGATCGAAGCGGAAGCCGTCCTCGGCCCGCAAGGGCAGCAGGTGCACGGTGAGGCCGAGCCCGTGGGCTTTGCGCGGCACCTTGCAGTACGTGAACGACGGCGTGACGATGGGGTAGCCGTTCTTGGAGAGCAGATGCCGCACCACGCGGCCGGGCCGCGCGAGGATGGACTGCTTGATGACCTGCGGCACGACCTGCTTGAGGATGGGCCCGCTGCCGTTGTGCAAGAAGATGTGCGCCGGCGTGACGCCATCGACGCGGGAGATGACCGCCCGCAGGGGATCGTGGTCGGGCGTCGTGTACGCGCGCAGGCCGAGACGGTGGGTGAACGAGCGCATCACCTCCACGCAGGCCTCGGGCATGTACGTGCCGTCGTTGAGGCCGAGGTTGAGGGGAAGACGAACGCCTTCATGAAGCGGCGCGAGCTGGGCGGCGTGCATGGTCGAGCCCCGAACGGTGAGCGCGGCGAGTGTAACGCCTGGAAGGCCCCGGCCGCAGGGGGCGGCGCACCGGAATTCACCGCGGCCCGCCCGCGCCCGGCGGGGAGCCACGGCGCCGCGCCCCGGAGAATCAGCTGCGAAGGACGGACTTCCCGGCGTAGCGAGCGGACTTGCCCAGCTCTTCCTCGATGCGGAGGAGCTGGTTGTACTTGGCCACGCGCTCGCTGCGCGCCGGAGCGCCGGTCTTGATTTGCCCGGCGCTGGTGGCGACCGCGAGGTCTGCGATGAACGTGTCCTCTGTCTCGCCGGAGCGATGCGAGATGATGGCGCGCGCCCCCGCCCGGTGGGCCATCTCGATGGCCTCCAAGGTCTCGGTGAGGGTGCCGATCTGGTTCACCTTGATGAGGATGGCGTTGGCGGCGCGCTCGTCGAGGCCGCGGCGCAAGCGACGCGTGTTGGTGACGAAGAGGTCGTCGCCGACGAGCTGGACGGCGCCGCCGAGGCGGGCCGTGAGGAGCTTCCAGCCGTCCCAATCGTTCTCGTCGAGGCCATCCTCGATGGAGAAGAGCGGGTAGCGGGCGGCGAGGCCGGCGTAGTAGTCGACCATTCCCGCCGCATCGACCTCGCGGCCGTCGATGGTGTAGCGGCCGGCCTCCCAGAGCTCGGAGGCCGCGACGTCGAGGGCCAGCGCGATGTCCTGGCCCGGCTTGTAGCCGGCCGCGCCGATGGCCTCGACGAGAAGGGCGAGCGCCTCCTCGTTGTTGGCGAGGTGCGGAGCGAAGCCGCCCTCGTCGCCCACGGCCGTGGAGAGCTTGCGCTTCTTCAGGACGGACTTGAGGTGGTGGTAGATCTCGACGCCGGCGCGCAGCGCCTCGGCGAAGGAGGGGGCGCCGACCGGGGCGACCATGAACTCCTGGATGTCGAGGTTGTTGTCGGCGTGGGCGCCGCCGTTCAGCACGTTGAGGAGGGGGACCGGGAGGACGCCACCGGTGAGGCCGCCGATGTGACGCCACAGCGGGACATCCGCCTCAGAGGCCGCGGAGCGGGCGACCGCGAGGGACACGCCCAAGAGCGCGTTGGCGCCGAGGCGGCCCTTGTTGTCGGTGCCGTCCAGCTCGAGGAGGAGGCGGTCGATGGAGGACTGGTCGCGCGCGTCGAGCCCGATGAGGTGGGGCGCGATCGCGTCCATCACGTTGCGGACCGCCGTGTCGACGCCCTTGCCGAGCCAGCGGCCCTTGTCGCCGTCTCGAAGCTCGACCGCCTCGTGCTCGCCGGTGGAGGCCCCCGACGGGACCGCCGCGCGCCCGACGGCGCCGTTCTCGGTGGTGACCTCGACCTCGACGGTGGGGTTGCCGCGGCTGTCCAGGATGGAGCGAGCGTGCACTTCGAAGATGGCGGACATGAAGCCTCCAGAGCGGCAGCGGCCGTATCGCCGGGCGGGGAGCGTTGCAATGGGGGGTCCCGGCGGATAGGCGGGCCTTTCTTCTGTGTCCTCGCGCCGGGATCTCCATGCGTTCTGCCGCTTTCGCCCTGCCCTTCGTCCTGAGCACCTCCGTCGCAGTGGCGCTCGCGCGCCCGGCGGCCGCGGGCACGCGCCTCGACGCCTGGACGGGCTCCGTCGGGGCGGTCACCCTGGCCGGGCCGGTGGAAGTGCCGCTGTACCGTGCGCCTTGGGGCGGCACCGTGCCCTGCGTCGCCGTGAAGGTGGGCGAAGACGTCTTCCTCTTCGAGCTCCACGCCGGCAGCGACCACATCATCGTCAACGACGCGGTGGTGGGTGCGGCCGGGGCGAAGGCCCAGAGCAAAAACAAGAAGCTCATCAACTTGCAGGGCAAGGACGCCAAGTGGCGCCTCGGCGGTGAGATCTCAACGGTCACCCTGGAGAAGGTGTCGATCGGCGGGCTCGACCTCGGAGACGTGGTCGCGCTCACGAAGCCGCAAGCCGACGCCACCGCCCCGGACCGCGACAAGCACGAGTCCACCCGCGGGATGCCGGAGATCGCCGGGTCCATCGGGCTCGGCGCCCTCGGCGGCCAGCTGGCCTGGGCGATCCTCCCGTCGCAGGGGGTCGTGCGCTTCGACAAGCCGGAGGGCGGGGCCGCGTTGGCGAGCGCCGTCGGCGGGGCGGCCTTGCCCGTCACGGCCACGGAGAGCGCCTTCGTCAAGTTCGGCAAGGACAAGTTCTACCTGCCCGCGCAGCCCTTCATCGTCGAGATCGAGGTCGGCGGCGCCAAGGCTCCGGCCGCGCTGGACACCCGCTCCCGCGTGGGCGAGCTGGACCGCTCGCTCGCCGCCGCGGCGACGGCGGACGCCCCCGCCTGGGACCAGCCGAACCACGAGCGCCGCTGGTACACCGTGTCCGCGGGCGGCCAAGACCTCGGCGCCGGCTGGTTCCGCCTCGATGGCGGCTACGGGCTTGTCTCCGCGGTGGTGCCCGAGGCCGTGGGGCACCGCGCCGTCGTGGGGCTGTCCGCGCTCCGCGCCGCCGACCTCGCGCACGATCCGGTCGCCAAGGCCCTCGTCGTGAAGCGCGTGGCAGACACGCGCCGGGCTGATCCGGCGCCGGTCCTGCGCGAGGCCGCCGAGGCCGCGAAGGCCCGATCCATCGCGAAGGCCGCCGAGGCCGCCACCAAGGATCCGCCGAAGGACGGCGCTCCTCCGGCGGCCGACGGCAGCGCCGGGGATTGGGCCCGCGTCGCGGGCGCGGCCTTCGCGGCGGGGGATCACCCCGCAGCCGCCGCAGCATGGGCCAAGGCCGCCGAGCTGGACGCCAACGCCTGCGCGCGCTGGGTGGACGCCGGGCTCGGCCACTTCTACGCCGGCAAGCTGGATGATGCCGCCGCGGCCTTCACGAAGGCCGATGGGCTCTACGCGGCGTGGTGGTCGCGCGAGCTTCAGCCGCCCAAGGGCATCCCGCAGCGCCAGTGGAACAGCCAGGAGAAGGGCTGGGACGCCGTCGCCCGCGCGGAGTACGGGAAGCGCCTCAAGAAGGCCGGCACGGACGCCGAGGCCCGCGCCAAGGCCGGCATCCCGGAGGGCCTCTACGAGCAGCCGGACTCCTGCCAGGAGGCCGCATCGTGGCTCGCCGCCACCCACTACGTCCAAGGCAGCCCCGACAAGGCGCTGGACCTCTTCCGCACCCGCTTCGATCTCCACACCGGCCTCGCCGTGGTCGCGGGCAACGCCGCCCTCGGGCAAGGCCAGTCGGAGGTGGCGCACGCGGCCTATCGCCAGGCGGCCACCAAGGACCTCCACCCCGCGCACGCCGCCCGCGAGGGCGTGGCGCTCGTGCGGGCCGAGCAGGGAGACAGCGCGGAGTCCGCCGCGCTCCTGCGCCGTGTGATCGACCACTCCCCCCGGGTCTCGCTGGTCATCGGCCAGGCGTGGCTGGGCGCGGTGCGCGTGTCGGGTGGGCCGGCGGCCGCCGTGGACGCCGCGCGCGCCTTGGCGATGCAGCGGCCGGACGACGCGACGGCGGCAGCGTTGTGGGCCCTCGAGGCCTCCACGGCCGGCGACACCGCGGCGGCCACCAAAGCGAACGCGTGGGCCGAGCAGGTCGTCAAGGCCACCGTGGACGCCTACCCCACGCGCGGGTGGGCCAAGGCGGCCCAGATCACGGCGATGCAGGCCCGCGGCGAGCTGACCGCCGCCCGTCAGGTGGGCGAGCGCGCCGTGGAAGCGCACCCCGCGAGCGCCGAGCTGCGCGTTGCGCTGGCCGGCGTCTACGCGGCGGAGGGCAACGCCGAGGCGAGCCGCCAGATGCTCCGCGCGGCCGTGCAGGTGGCCCCGCTGTCCCCTGCCCTCGCCGCCCGGCTGGCGGGCGCACAGGACGCCGCCGGCGAGCAGCAAGCCCCCTGATGCCCGCCCCGGCTCAGCCGCCGAGGCCGAGCCGCCCCAGCAGGG
This sequence comes from Alphaproteobacteria bacterium, assembly GCA_040373935.1. Taxonomy (GTDB): domain Bacteria; phylum Myxococcota_A; class UBA796; order UBA796; family UBA2385; genus JBEIVK01. Next base: position 3,348 of record JBEIVK010000013.1, on the reverse strand, counting down.
CCGTGCCGCCCTCCGCCCAGAGCCAGACGTAGAAGCTCGCGTAGGCGGGCTGGCTCAGCAGCCATGCTTGCACCAGGAAGGACGCTCCGGCGAAGACCAGCCCGCCCACCGCGGCGCGCCGCAGCGCGGCGACGCGGGCCAGCTCGTCCGGGGCGGCGGTGGCGCCGTCCGACAGGGCGCCGTCGGCGAGGCTGTAGGCCCACAAGGTGAGCGCGGCGCCAGGCACGCCCGTCCAGCAGGGGATGCCGAGCACGCTCAGCGGGATGCCGAGGGCCAGGATCGCGCGAATCGCGCCGATGCGCGGGCCCAGGGCGGGCGGTGGTGCGGGCGGCTCGCCGGCAAAGAGGGCGTCCACCCGCGCGAGGCGCGCGGCGTCCAGCGCAGGCCCGGGGCCGGCCTCGGCGGAGGGCGCAGCGCTCACACGTCGCTCAGGCCGAGGAGGTTGAGGTCCGCCACGGCGTCGCGCCAAGTGGCGTCATCGATCTGCAGCCCGCCGCCGTCCGAGCGGAAGCGAAGCACGCCCTCCTCTCGCCAGGCGCGGGCGGCGTGCTGGAGATTGACGAGCGACAGGGCCTCGGGGCGCCGCAGCTCTTCGGCGGCGAGGCGAACCTTGCCCCACTCCTGCACCTTGCCCGGCAGCGCGTCGGGGCTGATGTCGCGGGAGCGAAGCGCGGCCGCCGCCCGCAGGACGAGCAGGTAGCTCTCGACGAAATTGCGGGTCAATTCTGCCATCTCGCCGACGAGACGGCGGTCTACGACGCGCAAGGAGCCGTCGGCGGCCCGCTCCAGCGCGCCGTACGCGACGAGCGCGTCGATGGCCTCTCCCTCGGTCGCCTCCGCCGGACGTCCCGGGTCCAGGACGAACTCGTAGCGGAACAGGAAGACCTGCCAGGCGAACAGCCGCGACACCTCGGCCGCCGTCACCGCCCGCTCCTTTTCGACCAGCCCACGGACCGCCGCCGCGACGAAGCTCAGCGGCACGAGGTGATTCAGCAGCCCATTCTTGTAGTATTCGAGGGTGATTCGGCGCTCCGGCTCGATCTGGATGACCTCGGCCCCGTCGTCTCGCAAGCGCGAAACGAGGCGCCCCCGCTCGAAGCGCGCCAGCGCCTCCTGCACCATCCAGCCGACGGCCCCCAGCCCGCTGACCGCATGCGGCGCGACCCGACGCAGCACGCCGTCGAAGCGCGAGACGCGGGCGTGCAGATCGTCCAGACGGATGGAGCGACGGGTCTGGGCGAGCAGCGCCAAGGCGACGAGGCCCGTCGGCAGCACCACCAGCTCCCGGCCGATGCGATGCAGCAGGCGCTCGCCGGTGCGCTGCACCAGCTCGGCGCGGTGCTCACGGTCGAGGCTGGCCCAGGGCGCGCCGCCCTCGGCGAAAATCTCTGCCGCCGGCAAGGGCTCCCCCACGCGCAGGAACACTTTGCCGTAGCGACGCCCCAGGACGCTCCGGGCGCGCAGCAACTGCCCGACGCTCTCCCGGCGCTTTTGCTCGCCGGCGAGCTCGCGCGCATAGGCGCGCTCCTCGGCGATCTGCTCGTAGGAGATCGCGATGGGCAAGAAGGTGACCGCGTGGTCGGCCCGGCCGCCGGCCGCCGCGTCCAGCACCATGCCGAGCACCCCGGGCTTGGCGGGGAGAAGCTTGCCGGTGCGGCTGCGGCCGCCCTCGATGAAAAACTCCACCGGGAAGCCGTCGCGGACGAGCTGGCGCAGGTAGCGCTCGAACACCACGGGGAACACGCGGTCCCCGCGGAAGCTGCGCTTGATGAAGAACGCGCCGAGGCGGCGGAAGACCGGCCCCAACGGGAAAAAGCTGAGGTTATCCCCCGCGACGATGTACGGCAGCGCGAGGTCGTGCTGGAAAAAGACCCAGGACACGAGCAGATAGTCGAGGTGCGACCGGTGGCAGGGCACGAGGACGGGCGTGCCGGCGCGCATCGCCTCGCGCAAGCGCTCGGCGTCCTCCGGGCGAATGTCCACGCCGGTGTAGATGCGGTTGAACAGGAAGCGGCAGAACGCGTCCGCCGCGAGGGTCACCGTGTAGGACATCCGCGCGGCCATGCGCGCGTAGATGCGCGCGACCTTGGCCTCGATGACGGCGGCCGGCTTTCCGGTGGCGCGCGCCTCGTCTTCGATGAGCCGGCGGACCTCCGGCGCGTGCAGCACCATGCGGCGCGTCCACGCGAAGGGCCGGATGCGCGGGCCGCGGATGGTGTGGGCCTCGCGGTAGAGGTAGCGCCGCAACAGCATGCGGGCGGCCCGGACCTGCACGCGCGGCTCTTCGCCCTTCAGCCGCTCCACGAGGGCCGACATGTCCAGCGGCCGGCCGATCTGCACCACGCCCTGCCCGCGGCCCGACGCGACCATCCACAGCTTCTGCAGAGGCCCCGGCTCGTCGGCGTTGCCCAACAGGAAGCGCGCGACCTCGCCACGGGCCAGCTCGGGCCGCCGCGACCACGCCACCACCACCGGCAGGGCCTGCACCGGCCGCCCCGCCCGCGCTTGGGCGTCGAGCAAGGCCGCCACCGGATCTGCCTCCGCCGGGCCGAGCATGGCGCCGACATCGCCACGCGGGCGCGTCAGGTAGATCGCCGAAGGCATGCCCTCGGCGACGGCCTGCGCGAACCACCCGCTGCCCACAGGGTCGGCGGCAGCGCCGATGCGCAGGCGCGCACGCAGGGCGCCCACCCACTCGCGCGCCGCCTCGACGACGGGCCGCCAGACGGTGCTGCGCAGCCCGGGAGAGACCTGCGCGAGCGGCAAGCGGCGCCGGTTGAGCACGACATTGAGCGCGAGCCAGTCGATGATCGACCGCGTGTGCAGCACATAGACGAGCGGCCCGCGCTCGGCGGCGCGCCGGACGTTCTCGGTGCTGTGCTCCTCGACGCGCACCCGCGACAGCAGCACGCCGAGCCCGACCAAGCGAAACAGCAGTCCGAACTTGCGCAACATCGCCGAGCGGGCGCGGCCCTCGGGGGATGCGGCCGGGTCGACAGGGGTGGGACGCGGAAGCAGAGGGCCAGGGTCGCTCATGGCCGCTCGGATAACCGATCCAAGCCCGCGACCGCCGCCGCCAGCTCTTCGGCCACGGTGTCCCCGGTGCGGCGCAGCGGAGCCGTCGGGCGACCGATCCAGTCCCCGGCCGCCGCCCGCAGCGCCGCGTCATCGCCCGCGGGCACCGCCGCGCCCGCCCCCGCCACGAGGGCCGGCAGCGCGCCCACGGCGCTCCCCACCACCGGCACGCCCTGCCCGCGAAAATCGAGCACCTTGAGCGGGCACAGCCAAGGCGGCGCGTCCACCGTGTAGGGCGCCACGCCGAGATCGCAGGCGGCGAGCACGTCGGCG
>JBEIVK010000816.1:0-1976 GCA_040373935.1 Alphaproteobacteria bacterium | reverse complement strand
CCGCGCGCTGCAGCCGCTGGACGGCCCCGTGCAGCCGGCCGAGGCCCGCCCCGCCAACACGCTGGACGTCGCCGGCCTGCGCCGCCTCTTGCCCGCGAGCGCGGCGGGCCAGCCCGGCCCCGGCGCCGACCTCCGCTCCGCCCGCCTGGAGGCGGTGGACTGGCCCGGCGCCGACCTGCGGGGCGCGCGCCTCTCCAAGGCGCGGCTCGGCGGGGCGCGGCTCGCGGGCGCCATCCTGGCGGGGGCCGAGGCCACGGCGGTCCGCCTCGACGGCGCCGACCTCCGCGACGCCGACCTCCGCGACGCGCGCCTGGTGCGGGCCCAGCTCCGCGGCACCGTGCTGGCAGGGGTCCAAGCGGGCGGGTCCGCCTTTGTGGACGCCGACCTCCGGGACGCCGACCTCCGCGGCGCCGATCTCTCCGGGGCCGACTTGACCGGGGCCGACCTTCGGGGCGCCCAGCTCGGGGGCGCGCGCTTCTGGCGGGCCAACCTGAGCGCCGCCCGGTTGGGCGCGGTGGTCCTCACCGGCGCGGACTTGAGCGGCGCGCTGCTGGACCAGGCAGACCTCGCCGGGGCCCAGCTCGACGGGGCCACCTGGACGGGCGCAGACCTCCGGGGCGCGTTGGGGCTGGGCGCCGCGCAACGGGAGGCGCTCACCGCCGCCGGCGCCCGGGCCCGGGACGCCGGGCTCGACGAGCTGCTCGCGCGTGCAGCGCCACGGCAGCTGCGGGCCGCCGCCGCCGTGCTGCTGCTGGGCGTGGGGGCCTGGGGCCTCACCCGAATCATCGCTGGGCGCGCCGACACCAGCGCGGCCGCCGTCGTCGCCGAGGTGGAGGCCCTGCGCAAGACCGACCCGGCCGCCGCAGCCCGCCGGCTCGAGGCCCTCGCCAAAGCGTCTGCCCGCACCGAAGAGCGGGTGGGCTGGCTCATCGAGGCCGGCGAGCTCAGCGTGTTGGCCGGGGATGCCACCGCCGCAGACACCCACTTCGCGGAGGCCGTCGCGGCTGCCGGCGGGGACCCGGGGCTTGGCGCCGGCGCGCGGCTCGCGTGGGCCCGCTCCCTGGCGGGTCGCGCGCGTTGGGACACCCTCGACACGGCCATTGCGCCTCTGCTGGGCGAATCGTCTCTGCCCGTCCAGACCCGGGCCGACGCCCTCCTGCTCGCCCGGGCCGGCGCGCTGGCCCGCGGCGCCCCGGACCCGCTGGGCCCGGCCCTGGCCCGGGAGACCGCCCTCCCCGAAGGCGAAGGGGACCTCCGGCTGGCCCTGGGCGCCCAGCTCTCGGCGTCCGGCGAGCACGCGCTGGCCTACGCGCTCGTGCTCCCCACACTCTCGCTGGACCTCCCGGCAGACCTCGCCCGGCGCGCCCGTCTCACCGTGGCGCAGGTGCTGGATCGCGCCGGGCGGAGCGCCGAGGCGCTGCCGCATTGGCAGGCCCTGCTCGACGACCCGGCGTCCGACTTCCTCCTGCTCGAAGAGGCGCGGCTCGCGCTCGCCCAACACCACCTCAACGCGGGGGATCCCGCGGCCGCGCTGCTCCTGCTCGGGCCGCAGATCGCCCCGACGGTGGGAGATCGCCCGCGGGCCCGCGCCCTGCTCGTCGCCGCCCACGCGGCGGAGATGGCGGGGGATGGAAACGCCGCGTTCACCCACCTGCAAGCCATCCTTGGCCTGCGCAGCCCGGGGGCCGACGCGCAAGACGAGGCGCGGGTCGCCCTGGCCCGGCTCCTCGGCGTCGCGGGCGGCGGCGCGGTGGACCCGGCGCTCCTCGCCGCGTTGCCCGCCGAGACCGCGGCGCTCGTCGAATCCCACGCCCGGCTCGCCGCCGCGCGCAAGCTCCTGGAGAGCGGGGCCGCCGAGGACGCGGCCGCTGCCTTCACCGCCGTCGCGGCCCGCGACGACGCGCCTCCCGAGGTCGTGCTGGCCGCCCGCATGGGCTACGGGGAGGCCCTCGCCGCCGCCGGAGACCGCGCGGGGG
>JBEIVK010000331.1:0-4853 GCA_040373935.1 Alphaproteobacteria bacterium | reverse complement strand
GCTCTCCGACGCGAGCGCCCTCGTCGCGGCCCTGCGGCGCGAGGCGGCGCGGCGCCCGGAGCTGACGGAGCCCACGGAGGCGGCGGCGGCCCACCTGTTCGCGGCGCAAGGGTGGGCGGCGATGGATCCCGCCCCCGGCGGCGGGCTTCGGGATCCGGCCGTGCGGCAGGCGGCGTGGCAGGCGCTGGGTCAGGCCCGCGCCGCGGTGGAGGCGGCCCTGGGCCCGCCGGCGCCGGTGGAGGCCTCCGACGCCGACGGCGACGGCTTCCCTGAGCTGCGCGTTCGCACGCCGCACGGGCGGTTCACGGTGGCGCCGGGCCTTGGCGGTGCGCTGACGGAGTGGTGGGTGCCGGGCGTGGGCAACCTCGTCAACACCCACGACCGCGTGGCCGAAGGGTGGCATCGCCTCGACGAAGAGATGGGCCTGCCCGTGCTCGACGGCGAGCCCGGCGCAGATGTGAGTGGTGCCTCACAGGCCTCTTTGGAGGGTGATGTCGTCCTCGACGTGGACGATCCGTCGATGGAGGTCCCGATGGACGCAGGCGGCGCGACGTTTGGACGCGCCGCCCCCGCGCCGCTCGTGGCCGTCGACGTCGACGCGCCCGAGGACGACACGGACCTCCCCACCGACGAGGGCGTGGCGCCGGCGCTGTCGCGGGGGGCGCTCACGCCCTTGGAGGAGCTGGTCCCTGCCGCATGGCTGGACGGCCTGGACCGCGTGCCGCGACTGGCCCTGCTGGATCGCTTCCTCGGCCCCGCGACCCCGCTCAGCGCCTTTGCCCGCGGCCAGGCCGACGAAGAAGGCGACTTCGCGGGCGCGCCGTACCGGGTCGAGCGCGCCGGCCCGCGCCCCGACGGTGCGGTCGAAGTCGTGCTCGCCCGCGAGGGCGTTCTGCGCGGCGCCCACGGCGAGGGCCTGCTTCGGCTCACCCGCACGCTCGTGTTCTCCTCCGACGAGCCGGTGCTGCGCGTGGATTGGGAGCTGGTCAACCGCTCCCGCGAGGTCCTGTCCAGCCGCTTCGCCGTCGAGATCAACACCGGGCTGGATGGGCGAGACGGCCCCGCCCGCGGCCTTCGGTTGCCGGGGCGCCCGCCCATCGGCGCGGCCGAGCCCGCGGTCATCGGCGACGCGCCCGAGGCCGCCTTCGCCTGGACGGACTTCGGCGTGATGCTCCGTCTCCGCCCGGATCGCCCCGCGGGGCTGCTGCACCTGCCGGTGCACGCGCCGGTGCCGGCCGCTGGCGCCCCGCGCGCCGTGTACCAGGGCAGCGCCGTGCTGCTGTGGTGGCCGCTGCGCTTGTGGGGCGAAGAGCGCGCCCGCTTTGGGCTCGAGCTCCGCCTCGGCCGTCGCCCCGCTTAGTCGGAGGTTTCCGTGGCTGAACTCGGCAGTTTCGTCCTCGTCCTTCACGGGCACATGCCCTGGGTGCGCCACCACGGGCGCTGGCCGCACGGCGAGGTCTGGCTGCTCGAAGCCGCGGTCGGCGTCTGGCTCCCGCTCCTCGGGGTGCTGGAGGATCTCCGCGCCCGCGGCCTGCGCGCGCCGATGAGCGTGGGCCTCACGCCCGTCCTGCTGGAGCAGCTCCGCAGCCCGGGCTTCCCGCGGCAGCTCCGCGCCTATCTGGACGACCGCCTCTCCCGCGCCCGCGCAGACCAATCGGACCCCGCCATCGCCCCCGTCGCGCGCTACTGGGAGGGGCGATTTTCGTCCTTGCGCGACCGCCTCGACGCGATCGGCGGCGACATCCCCGGCGCCTTCGCCGCGGCCGCCTCCGCGGCCCACCTCGAGCTGCTCGGCGGTTTTGCCACCCACGGCTACGCCGCGCTCCTCAAGCACGACCGGTCCGTGCGGGCCCAACTGGAGCTCGGGCTCCGCACCGCCGAGCGCCATTTCGGCTGGCGGCCGCGCGGCATTTGGCTCCCGGAGTGCAGCTTTCGCCCCACCGGGCCCTGGGACAACCCGGTGCTCCCCGGGCGGCGCACCCGCCGCGGCACGGATCGCATCCTCGAAGAGCAAGGGGTCACGCACTTCTTCGTGGACACCCACCTCATCGAAGGCGCGCGCAGCGAGGGCGTCGTCCAGGGCGGCCGCTTCACCAAGGTGGACTGGGACGAGGCGGAGCGCGACCCCGCGCGGGCTTGGCGCTCGCCCATGGAGCCGCATCTGGTCGGCACGCACGGCGGGCCCTCCACCATCACCGCGTTCTGCCGGCACCCGAGCGTCTCAGAGCAGGTCTGGTCCGCGGACGGCGGCTACCCGGGCGATGGCCGCTACCTCGAATTCCACAAGAAAAAAGACGGCGACGGGCTCGCCTACTGGGCGGTGACAGACCGGCGCGCCGGCCTGGGCGACAAGGTCCTCTACAATCCCGCGGCCGCAGCCGACGCGGTGCAGGCCCACGCCGCGCACATGGTCGAGCTCATCCGCGAGCGCTTGCGCCGGCACCACGTCGCCACGGGTCGCCACGGCTGCGTCACGGCCTGCTTCGACGCCGAGCTCTTTGGCCACTGGTGGTTCGAGGGGCCAACCTTTCTCGGCGCGCTGCTCGCCCGGTTGCAAGCCGATCCCGAGATCACCCCCCAGCCGGCGGACGAGCGGCTCCGCACCCACCCGCCCGACAAGGTGGCCTGGCTGCCCGAGGGCTCCTGGGGCGCCGGGGGCGACCACCAGGTCTGGCTGAACGATCGCTCCCGCTGGATGTGGGAGGTCCTCCACCGCGCCGAAGATCGCTTTCTCGGCTTGGAGTGGCGCACCCGAGAGGCCGGCGCACCCGAGGACGCGCGGCCGCTGCTCTCCGAGGCCGCCCGTGAGCTGCTGCTGCTCCAGGCGAGCGACTGGCCCTTCGTCATCCACACCGGCGGCGCCGTGGACTACGGCCACCGTCGTTTTTGCGAGCATCTCTCTCGCTTCGACGCCCTCTGCGGGATGGTGGACGACCGCCTCGCCCACCGCCGCCTCGACGCCCTCCAGAAGCTCCGCCGGCAGGAGGCCGCCGCCAGCGCGCCGGGCTTCCCGGGGCTGGACTTGCGGGACTGGCATCACCCGGTGTCGGTGTGAGTGTGCGTTACAGGCAAGGGATTCGTGGGGCAGGGGGCGCGGCCTTTGGCCAGTCGCCCCACGGCCCGCTCCGCCGCGCCCCCCGCAACGCCCCCCGGCGGGGGCGGCTTCCCCTCAGCGCGCGACGTCGAGCCGGTAGACGCCGGGGGTGAGGTTGTCCGTCACCCACAGCGCGCCGTCCGGCCCCAGCTCGATGCCGTAGAGCGCGCCGGGGCCGCGGCCGGTGTCGTAGTCTTGCACCAACGCGCCGCCCGGCTCGAAGACCTTGATGTGGCCGGTGGCCCACTCGGCCACGTAGACGAAGCCGCCCCCGACGGCGAGGCCGCCCGGGTGGTCCAGGCCGGTGGCGAGCTCCCACCACTCCACGCCGTCCCACGCGACGTACGCGTCGAGGGGCTCGTTGGTCGCGCGCAGGTTGCGCCCCTCTCCTCCGGTGGACGGGTCCAGCACCAGCACGCGGCCGCCGCCCGTGTCGGCGACGTAGAGCAGGCCGGTCGAAGGGTCGATCATCAGGTGCCCGGGGGCGTCCACCACGCGGGTGACGGTGGGCTCGCTCAGCCGATGGACCACGCCGTCGCTGTGGTCGTCTTGGCCGATGCCGTGGTCTTCGGCGAAGTCGTAGCGGACGATGGTGTTTTCTTTGCCGTCGAAGACCCAGTAGACGTTGTCGAACTCCCAGGCCATTCCCACGCAGTTCGGGCTCTGGTGGAGCATGTCGAGGTGGGAGCCGAGGCCGAAGGGGTCCTGCTCCGCGAAGATCTCCAGGTCGGTGGCCCACAGCACGGGCCCCATGAACATGTTCGGGTCGTGGCGGTCGTTGTAGGTGTTCTCCGATTCGCCGCAGGAGCCGAACTCGGTCCCGAAGGGGCTGGCGCCCTCCGGGCCCTCGAAGGCGAGGGAGGAGACCTCCTCCATGAAGTGCATGGCCGCGGCATCCCGGCGGCGCTCGGAGGTCTGCTCGGTCGTGCCCGGGGCGGTGACGATGAAGGTGCGGTCGTCCTCGCGGTTGGCCACCCACAAGCGGCCCTCGGGGTCGAAGCCCAGATCTCGCGGGTCGGAGAGGGCGTCGGCGTCGGTGAGGATGGGCGTCCAGGTGAGGGCCTCGGGGGCGAGCGCGCCGCGCGCCTCCCCCAGAGCCGTGGGGGCCTCCGGGGCAGCGCCGTCGTCGCCGTCCAGCGGCGCGTCCTTGGCGCCAGCGCACGCGACGAGCGGGAGGGCGACGAGACATCGAAGGGCGGCGCGGGGCATCGGGCAGCTCCGTGTTGGGACGTTGGCGGGACGGTGGCAGCGCTGACCACTATACCCCAGCCCGCCGGGCTGTGACAGCGTGATCAGCGCGTGCTGGACGCCGTCGCGACGAAGTCCCACCGGAGCACCCAGGCGGCCGGCACCCCGCCCACGAAGGGGGGGCACTCCGCATCCTCGACGCGACAGATGATGTTGCCGGGCGGCGGCCCCGGAATGGCGTAGGCCGCCCCGGCCGCTGCGCTGCTGGTGCCGAAGGCGTCCCATCCGCCGCCGGGCAAGGCGTGCCACGGGGCTGTGCCCTCGACGCCGCGCAGCCAGCCGCGGTCCACCGGGGCGCCGTCCGGGTGGCGGAGATGGCCGAGCAGGCCGCCCGCCGCCTCCAGGGGGACGCGGTTGCCGTCGGCCGCGAGCGCGGCGTCGAGCGCCAGGGCGTGCGCCGCGTCGACGGCGTCGGCCGCGACGGGGACGGTGTCACCGGGGCCGGCCCCGGCGAGCGCCACCGCGCGGACCGGCGTGAGGGTGGGCCACGCGGCGCCGGGCATGCCGGCGC
>JBEIVK010000741.1:0-2320 GCA_040373935.1 Alphaproteobacteria bacterium | reverse complement strand
TCCTGGTTCGCGACACCCCCGGCGCGGCGGGCCACCCCGACTTCGACACCGGAGACGCGAGCTCCGGCGACACCTCGCGGCTCAGTCTCGGCGATGTTCTGCGGCGCATGTTCAGTCAGCGCGTCATCTGGATCATCGTCGCGATCGAGTTCTGCTCTGGCTTCCTCCGCCAAGCCGTCATGAAGTGGTACCGGCCTTTCGCCCGTGCGGTCGGGGAAAACGAGGCCTTCGTCTACGAGAACTGGGGCATGCTGCTGTGCATCGCGGGCATCCTCGGCGGTGTGTTCGCAGGCTTCATCAGCGACCACGTCTTCCAGTCCCGTCGGGGGCCCGTGGCGAGCGTGCTCTACGGCGGCCTTTTGGTCGGGGCGGTGGGTGCTTGGGCGACGCTGGGCTCGCCGGCGCTCGGCTGGTCGGTCATTCTCATGTCGCTGTGCGTCATCGGGGTGCACGGCATGCTCTCCGGCACGGCGAGCATGGACTTCGGCGGCTCCAAAAATGCCGGCGTCGTCACTGGCATCATCGACGGCTTCGTGTACCTGGGGACCGCGACCCAAGCGTTCCTGTACGGGCGCATTCTGCCCACGGGCGACGCGGCGAAGGACCCGGCGGCCTGGTCCCGTTGGCCGCTCGCGATGCTGCCGTTCGCGGTGGTTGGGCTCGCGCTGGCGCTCACGGTCTGGAACGCGCGGCCGAAGAAGGCGGGCGCAGCGCATTGAACGGGCGGCAGCCCAGGAAGGGGAGGGGACGCCGATGGCGGGCACGGACGACAGCGGGGGGCGCGGAGCGGCCGCAGGGGCCACGCCGGTGGGGGACGCCGTGAAGGAGATGTTCCGCGTGGTTGCGCAGCGCGGGCGCGAAGGCGTCGAGCGCGCGGCCGCCGATGGCCGGGTGCGTCTGGAGCTGCGTCAGCTCAAGAAGGACCGGGACGCCCTCTACGAGAAGCTTGGGCGCGAGGTCGTACGCTTGGTGGAGGCCGGGGAGATCGCGCACCCGGGCCTGCAGAAGGGCGCCGCCCGCGTCGGTGAGATCCTCGCCCGAATCGAGCGGGTCGAGGCCGGCTTCGCGCCGGGGGCTGAGGCGGGCTCGGCGATGGGCGGCGGTTCGCCCTTGCGCGATCCGGATGTGCAACGTTAGATGCGTTGCACCTTCGGGCGGCGGTGGCCTCCTGGGGGTTGACAGATTGGGGTTGTAGCTCAGTTGGGAGAGCACCAGAATGGCATTCTGGGGGTCAGGGGTTCAAGTCCCCTCAGCTCCACCACTTTGGGGCCCGCCGAAAGGCGGGCCTCTTGTGTTTTTGGCCTGCCGTTTTTGCCGGAGCTCTCCGCGGGCCGCGCGCCGGCGTCGAGGGGCTCGCGCGACCGCGGGGCACTGCGGTGGATTGACAGGCAGGGGCTCGCGTGTTCTTTGCTCCCGGTAGGCTCTCCCTGACACGAGGGCCGCGGTCGAGGTCCTCCGATGTTCCTGTCTCTCCTCCTCGCGACGTCCACCCTGGTCGCCCCGGCGAGCGCCGCCGCCCTCCCGAAGGTAGAGTACCGTCTCAAGCTCGAGGATTACGCGATCGCCACGCAGGACTACCGCTTCCCCAGCGGCCTGCGCATTCTCTTCCAGGAAGACCACACGCAGCCGATTGTGTCGGTCACCAACTGGATCGACCGCGGCTCGGTCTTTGACGGCAACACCGCGGACGGCAAGTCCACCGAGGGCCTCGCCCACGTGGTGGAGCACCTCGCCTTCCGCGCCCGGCACGAGGGTCTCCCCAAGAACTGGGACGTCATCCAGCAGCTCGGCGGCGTCCTCAACGCGTCCACCTCGCGCGAGTGGACCAACTACATGACCGTCGCGCCGGTCGACGCCGCAGCGCCGCTGTTGCGCATCGAGGCGCTCCGCCTCTCCAACGGCCTCGCCAACGTCACCGAAGAAGACGTCGAGGCCGAGAAGGCCATCGTCCGCAACGAGCTGCGCATGGGCTACGAGTCCGGGTCCAACGGGTCCCCGGAGGTCCGCACGGCCTTCGTGCACATCCCGAAGCTGGTGTACCCGCCGGACCACATCTACCGGAACACCACCATCGGGAACCACGAGACGATCTCCAACATCAAGCTGGCCGACGCCCAGCGCTTCGTGCGCGAGAACTACCGCCCCGAGTTCTCCACCATCGCCGTGGTGGGCGACTTCAAGCTGGAAGGCGGCCAGGGCATCAAGATGATCTTCGACGCCTTCGACGGCGTGGAGCATCTCCTGATGGCCGCCGACGACGCGCAGGCCTTCCAGAAGCTCACCGACGCCAAGGCCCGCAACGAGTTTCTGGACAAGTGGG
>JBEIVK010000677.1:0-2597 GCA_040373935.1 Alphaproteobacteria bacterium | reverse complement strand
GGCCGCTCCGTGCGCGCGGCCCGCGGGGCCGCTTGCACCGGGCCTGCGGCCCGCCGGCTCCGGTCGCTGGCGCGGTGGCCCCGGGCCGGAGGCTTCCCCCGGGCGGGCGCCGATAAGCCCGCGTGTGGTATTTGTTGCGGATGCCGAAGCAGAACCTCCTCCCGTCGCTCGTGCTCCTCCTCGCAACCGCCTGCAGCGGCGCCACCAAGCCCATCGCCGGGCAGGCCGACACCGCGGGCGGGGCCTTCGACGAGGACGGCGACGGCTACCCCGCCGGCCAAGACTGCAACGACGAGGACAGCGCGGTGTTTCCCGGCGCGCTCGAGCGCTGCGACGGCGTGGACAACAACTGCGACGGCGCCGCCGACGAGGGCGTGCAGGTCACGGTCTATCCGGACGACGACGGCGACGGCTTCGGGGACGGCGCGCGGGGCGAGGAGGCCTGCGGCCCCACCGACGGCACGGTCGCCAACGGCAACGACTGCGACGATGCCGCCCCGGACATGTGGCCCGGCAACCCCGAGTCCTGCGACGGCGCCGACAACGACTGCAACGGCGAGGTGGACGACGGCGTGGGCGACACCGTCTGGGCCGACGCCGACATGGACGGCTTCGGCGACGCCGCCGCTCCGTCCCAGGCCTGCGCGCCCGGCCCGGGCACGGCGGACAACCCGGACGACTGCGACGACGCGGACCCCTTCATCTCCCCGGGCGGGGCGGAGCTCTGCAACGACCAGGACGACGACTGCGACGGCGCGGCGGACGAGGGACTCCTCACCCGGTTCTACTGGGACGTCGACGGCGACACCTACGGGAACGACGCCACCGCCACCGACGCCTGCGAGCGCCCGGACGGCACGGCCACCCGCGGTGGGGACTGCGACGACACCGACTTCGCGTTCTTCCCCGGCGCACCGGAGACCGACTGCACCGACCCGGCAGACTACAACTGCGACGGCACGGTGGGCTACGCCGACGCCGACGCCGACGGCTTCCCGGCCTGCGTGGAGTGCGACGACACGCGGTCCGAGGTCTCGCCCGCGGGCGCCGAGGTGTGCAACGGCGGCATGGACGACGACTGCGACGGGCTCGCCGACGACGCGGACGACTCCGTGGACCTCTCGGGGGCGAGCTGGTTCTACGCGGACGCCGACGGCGACGGCTTCGGGGACGCCGACGCCCCGCTGCTCGCCTGCGACGCTCCCGTCGGCTTCGTCGCCGACGCCACCGACTGCGACGACGCCACCGCCGCGCGGTTCCCGGGCGCGCCGGAGGTCTGCAACGCCGGCACGGACGACGACTGCGATGGGCTCGCCGACGACGCAGACCCAGGCCGCGTCGCCGCGTCCACGGCAGCCTGGTACCGCGACGCCGACGGCGACGGCGACGGCACCTCCACCGCCTTCGGCTTCGCGTGCGCCCCGCCCGCCGGGTACGTGGCCCGCGCCACCGATTGCGACGACACCCGCGCGGCCGTGTTCGGGGGCGCCGCCGAGGTCTGCGACGGCCTGGACAACGACTGCGATCTGCGCACCGACGACGCCGACACCAGCCTGGACCTCGCGAGCGCCACCACCTGGTACCGCGACAACGACGGCGACGGGGACGGCGACCCGTCGAGCACGGCCCGCGCCTGCCTCCCGCCCACGGGTTTTCGCTCCGGCGCCGGGGACTGCGACGACACCCGCGCGACGGTCTCCACCTCCGCCACCGAGGTCTGCGACGGCCTGGACAACGACTGCGACGCCCTCACCGACGACGCGGACCCATCCCGCAGCGGCGGCACGGCCTTTTATGCCGACGCCGACGCCGATGGCCACGGCGACGCGGCGCGGCCCCGCACCGCCTGCGCGCTCCCGGCGGGCCACGCGGCGGCGGGCGACGATTGCGACGACGGCGCGGCCGCGGTGTCGCCCTCCGCGACGGAGATCTGCGACACCATCGACAACGACTGCGACGCCCTCACCGACGACAACGACCCGGGCCTGGACCTCTCGACCGCCTCTCCGTTCTACGCAGACGCCGACGGGGACGCCTTCGGAGACGCGGCCCGCCCCGTCGCGGCGTGTCGGGCCCGCGCGGGCCTCTCCGCCGACGCCACCGACTGCGATGACACCACCGCGGCTCGCTCCCCGGCGATGCCCGAGGTCTGCGCCGACACGACGGACAACGACTGTGACGGCGCGATCGACCGCAACGACACCGACTGCACCCTCGCGGTCGCGCTGAGCGCAGACGCCACAGACGTCAGCCTCGCCGCCCGGGTCGGCTTCCCCACCGCCCCGGTCTCGCTCGTGGTGACGGTCGGCTTCGGCGTCACCCTCTCCGCGACGGACCCATCCGTCCCCGCGCTCAGCACCGCCGGGCTGCCCGCAGGCTCCACGGTGCAGCTCATCAACCGCGGGGTCATCCACGGCGCGGGCGGGGACGGCGCCTGCGCCTACGGGGGGGACGGGCAGGACGGCGGCCCGGCCATCGAGGCGACGGTCGCCCTGGTGATCGACAACACCGCCGGCGCGATCTACGGCGGCGGGGGCGGCGGCGGCTCCGGCGACGACCCGCGCGGCGGCGGCGGCGGCGCGGGGGGCGGCCTGGGC
>JBEIVK010000325.1:0-4945 GCA_040373935.1 Alphaproteobacteria bacterium | reverse complement strand
GCCGCGGGAGGCGCTGCGCGTGCGCGCGACGCGGGCGACGGCGCGGCGCCTCGCGGCGCGCCCTCTGGAGGCCGTGATTTTCGGTCCCGAACCCGATGACTCCCTGAAGGCCGCCCTGGGGCGGTGGGTGGGGCCTGCCGCGCCGCCCGCGACCGCGCCGGCCCCCGCGCAGGTGCGCCCCGGGCTTGTGCTGGTGGACCTGCCGGGGCTCCTCGCGGCGCGGGTGCGGGTGGTCTTCCCGGCGCCCGCGGCGGACGCCCCCGCGGCCGAGCGGGTGGCGGCCGAGGTGCTCGCCGCGGCGGCCAACGCAGATCTCCCGGGCAGCGTGCCGGCCGTGGTGCGGGAGGGCGCGGGTCTGGTCTACGCCATCGAGGTCGGCCTGCGGCAGTGGCCGGGGCACGGGCGCTGGGAGATCGACACGGTGGTCGCCGAGGAGGACGTGCCCGCCGCCCTGGCGGCGCTGCGGACGGCCCTCGACGGGATGGGCGCGCCGCCGGATGCAACCGCGCAGGCCCGCTGCGGGGCGGGGCGGGCGCGCGTGGCCCGGGAGTGGCGCGCCGACGCAGCGAGCGCTGACGGGTGGGCGCGGCGGTGGGCGAGAGACCCGTGGACGGCCGGGCCCTCGGTCGCGGACGCCGCGCGGGCCTTGGCCTTCGCGGACGTCGACGCGGAGGATCTCGCGGCGCGGGCGCGGGCGGACTTCGGGGCGGCGCCCTTCGTCGTGGTGGTGGGTGACGCGGCGGCGGTCGACGCCGCCCTGGCCGGGACGCCGTGGCGCGTCGATCGCATTTTGTCGCCGGCCACGCTCTTCGCCCCCGCAGCCCCGTGATGGGCGCTGCGCCCGCCGATGGAGGCGCCATCGGGTATGATGCCGGCGCAGCGGAGAAGACCGATGATCCCCATGCTCCTCCTCGGCGCCATCGCTCCGGCCGCCGCCTTCGAGAGTGTCGCGCAGCCCTTCGTCCTGGAGGACTACGCCAACCTCTACCAGGCGTCGGAGTTCGACACCGGATGGTTCCCGGCCGGCAGCCCGCTGCAGGTGCGCTTCCAGATCGTGTCCGAGGGCGGCGCGGCGGTGGTGATGGAGGGAGAAGGCCAGCTCTCTTGGCCGGACGCGCTGACGCTCTCGCTCACCCCGGAGCCGGGTACGGGCGCCCTGATGATGGACGCCGCGCTCGCGGCCGTGACGAGCATTCAGTTCGACGTCGCGGGCTACCAGTGGTCCCAGGAGATCGACCGCCGCTCTCTCGACATGGACGGCGAGGCCACCTTCGACCCCTTCCTGCTCACCGGCGGCACCCCGGACCGCGTGGTGGCCACCTGGGAGGGCAACGAGACCACCCTCATCGACTGGGCCTTCGACGTCTTCACCGGCGTGAGCGTTGAGTTCACGATGGACCTCGGCCCCGACGCCCAGACCACCTTCCGCGGGGCGAACTGGTGGACGCCGGGCGGCGCGGTGGCCAGCGCGACCGGCACGAGCCTCGTGCCGGTGGAGGGCCTGCCCACGCAGGTCGTCGAGACGAGCTTCGTCGGCCAGTGGGACAGCAACCTGGACCTCGTGCTCAACCCGGTCTTCTCGGTGTGCGTCGTGGTGGTGGGCTGCTTCGACCTCGTGGATGTCGACGTCCCGATCCCGCTCGCCGGCGACAGCTTCCAGCAAGAGATGGCCCCCCTGGCCCTCGCCTTCCCGCTGCCCCTGCTGCGCACCGACTACGACACCTACGACTTCGGCGAGGTCACGGTCGGCAGCCTCCAAAACCTCGAGCTGCCCATCTCCAACGACGGAGACCTCCTCCTGGAGGGCATCGTGAGCCTGACGGGCTCGCCGTACTTCACCTCCTACCCGGACGCCTTCCTCGCGGCGCCCCTGGAGAGCGACGGCCTGGTCGTCACCTTCACGCCGGAGTCCGAGGGGCCCTTCGAGGCCACGCTCACCCTCGTGAGCAACGACCCGGGCGCGCCGGAGCGCACCGTCCGCCTCACCGGTATCGGCGTGCCGCCGGACGAATCCTCGGGGGACGGCACCGGCGACGACACGAACCCGGCCAAGCGCACGGTCATCACCAGCGAGGTCGGGTGCGGCTGTGCGTCCGCGGAGTCCCACGCGGCTGCGCCGGCCCTGCTCGGCGCGCTCGGCCTGCTCCTGGTGGTGCGTCGGCGCCGCCCCACCGCCTGATGTCGGCCACCGGGGTCCTGCGGGCGGCCGGCCACAGCCGGCGCGGCCCCCCGCACGTCCAGAACGAAGACGCCTACGCGATCGACCTGCACGCGGCCTACGGGGATGGCGGGCTCTTCATCGTGTGCGACGGCGTGAGCACGGCCGGGGCCGGGGCCGCCGCCGCCCGCTCGGCGACCGAGCACCTGCAAGGCTTCAAGGACGGCCGGCAGTCGCGGGACGACCTCGTGCGCCTCGTGAGCGAGGTGGACTGGGAGCTGCGCGGCACCGGGCGCCAAGCGGCGTGCACGCTGGCGCTCGCGTGGGTCGTGGGCACCCGCGTCACCGTGCTGACGGTGGGAGACAGCCCGGTGTTCCGGTGCCGGCGGGGGCGGCTCAAGCAGGCGGGGGCGGAGCGCACCGGGACCTTTCGCCGGCTGGCGGCCTACCTCGGCATGGGCCCGAAGGTGGCGGACGTCATCGTGGCCGAGGACTGGGAGCTGGAGCCGGGCGACGCCTTGTTCTTGCTCTCGGACGGCGTCATCGAGGCCCTCGACGAGGACGACCTCGGGCGCTTGTGGACGCGCAGCCCGGAGCCGGCGGCCTTCGTGCGCGCCGTGATCGACGAGGTCGCGCGCGTCGGGGTGGACGACGACGCGACCATCATCGCGGTCGCCCGCCTGATGGACCCGACGGCCCGCAGCCCCGCGGCCCCCACCGAGGCGCCGGACCCGCCGCGCCGACTCCGCGACGACTGAGGCCGCCCTCCCCCGCGGTCAGCGGCGGCCCGGGAGCTGGAGCCCGCGGCCGTCGACCGGCGCGAGGCCCCGCGCCCGCAGCACGTGGTCGCACAAGACCAGCGCGACCATGGCCTCGACCATCGGGACCGCCCGCGGCAGCACGCACGGGTCGTGCCGGCCCTTTGGCGCGACGACCGCGGCCGCCCCCGCAGCGTCCACCGTGTCTTGGGGCTGGAAGATCGTCGCCACCGGCTTGAAGGCCGCGCGCAGCAGCACGGGCATGCCGTTGCTGAGCCCGCCCTGGATGCCGCCGCTGTGGTTGGTGCGCGTGGTGACCCCGCCGCCGGGCGCGGGGGCGAACGCGTCGTTGTGCGCGCTCCCGCGCATGCGCGCGCCGGCGAAGCCGCTTCCCGACTCGACGCCCTTGCAGGCCGGCAGGCTGAGCAGGGCCTTGCCGAGATCCGCCTCCAGCTTGTCGAAGACGGGCTCCCCGAGCCCGGCGGGCAGGCCGCGCGCCACGACGGCCACCACGCCGCCGACGGTGTCTCCAGCGGCCCGCGCGGCGCGGATCTCCGCCTCGAAGCGCAGGGCGGCCGCGGGGTCTGGGCAGCGGGTGGGGTGCGCGTCCACGGCGACCCGGCTGACCCGCCCGGCGTCCACCGCGGCGGCATCCCCGGCGAGCGCATCGACCCAGCCGACGATCTCTACCGGGCAAACGGCGTCGAGCACGGCCTCGGCGAGCGCGCCGGCCGCCACGCGCCCCACCGTCTCGCGGGCCGAAGAGCGGCCGCCGCCGCGCCAGTCCCGCCGCCCGAAGCGGGCCTCCGTCGTGAAGTCGGCGTGGGAGGGGCGAAACAGGCCCTTCAGGGGCAGATAGGCGCTGGGATCTGCGTCTTCGTTGCGGACGAGCATCGCCACCGGGCTGCCGAGCGTGACGCCCTCGAACACGCCGCTGAGGATCTCCACGCGGTCCGCCTCACGGCGCGGGCTCACGAGGGCCGACTGGCCGGGGCGCCGGCGATCGAGCGCGGCCTGGACGCGGGCGGCCTCGAAGGGAACGCCCGCCGGCACGCCATCGACGACGACGCCGACCGCCGGGCCGTGGCTCTCGCCGAAGGTCTGCGCCGTGAAGAGCTGGCCGAAACGCGATGACATGGCGGACCCTCGGGGAGCGTCGGCCTTGGCGGGCCCCGCCCGGTCGTTTACCCTCCGGGGCCATGTCCGTCCCGCCGCCCGCCGTCGTCATCGTCACCCACGTCGGGGGGCCGCGCCTGGAGGCCTGCGTCCGGTCCCTCCACGGGCAGGGCGCCGCCGAGCTGCGGGTGGTGGTGAGCCGCCATGACCCGCTGCCGGTGCCGCCCGGGGCCATCGGCCAACAACTCCGGGCCAACCCAGGGTTCGCAGGCGCGGCAAACGCGGGGCTGCGCGCCGTGTCGCCGGCGCTGCCCGTCGTCCTGCTCAACGACGACACGGTGGCGGCGCCGGGGTTCCTCGCGGCGCTGCGCGCGGCGGCCGCGGGCGGAGGCCCCGGCATCTACCAGCCCGTCATCGAGCTGGACGGCGCCGGCGGCGCCCTCGACAACGCCGGCCACGGGCTGCTGCCCGACGGGGCCAACCTCGCGCGCGGGCGCGGCGGGCGCGCCGTGCCGCCGGGCGCGGAGGCCGGCGCCTTCTCGGGGGCCGCCGTGTGGCTGTGCCCGGAGGTGCGGTCGGCGGTCGGCCTCTTCGACGAGAGCTTCGAGGCCTACGGCGAAGACGTGGACCTGAGCTTGCGCGCGGTGCGCCAGGGCTACCGCGTGCGCGTCGTGCCCGAGGCGCGCATCCGTCACGCGCTCGGCGCGAGCTACGGGCGCGCGAGCCCGCGCAAGGTCTTCCTGGTGGAGCGGAACCGCGTGCGGGCCGCTGTTCGCAGCCTCCCGTGGGCGGCGGTCGCGACGATGCCGCTCAGCACGCCGGCCCGCTACGGGCTCCTGCTCGCTGCGGCGGCAGGCGGGCGCGGCCTTGGCGCGGGCGTCGGGCCAGCCGGGGCCGCCGCCGCGGTCGCGGG
>JBEIVK010000364.1:0-4515 GCA_040373935.1 Alphaproteobacteria bacterium | reverse complement strand
GGGAGGGGCAGGTCGTCTGCGGGGCGTCTGCGCTCCTCGCCTCGGACCCCCCCGGGAATATGCGCGGCCTCGTCATCGTGGAAGAGGGCGGCACCCTGGGCTGCGTCGGCCCCGGCTCCTTGCGGGCGCCGCGCGGCCAACGCCCGGATCTGCTCGTCTACACGCGCGCCCCCATCCCGTCCTCCCTGGCTTTTACGGTCTTTGGGGATCTCGAGCTCTCCATCATCCCCACGGATGTTCGCGCGCGGGTGACGAGCACCGTCGTGCCCGCCGGCCACCGCGCCGAGGCCTACGCCCGGGCGCGGGAGGCCGTCGAGGCGGGGCGGCAGGTGTTCGTCGTCTTCCCCGTGAAGGACGGCCGGGATTTGCTCGGCGTCGAGGACGCCCGCCGCTTCGCCGAGGCGCTGTCTGCCGAGCTTCTGCCCGGGGCGCGCATCGGTCTGTATTGCACGGGCATGGGCCGCGAGGAGCGCAGTCGCGCCTTCGACGACTTCCAGCACCGCCGCATCGACGTGCTCGTCGCCACCACCTACATCGAGGAGGCCCCCGCGGTCGCGAACGCCTCGATGATGCTCGTCGAGTACGCAGACCTGCACGACATCGTGCGCCTGCACCGGCTCCGCGCGCATGTCGCCTTGGGCCACTGGCCGGGCACCTGCACCTACATCCTGTCCGACGAGCCCTCCGCCGACTCGCGCGCCGCCGTTGAGCTGGTCTCCACCGAGAAGGACGGCTTCCGCATCGCCGAGCTGGATCTCGCGCGTCGGGGCGCCGAGGCGGTCCTCGGGGACCGCGCGGCCGAGATGCCCGAGTTTCGGTGGGCCGACCCGCCGAAAGACCGCGAGCTGCTCCTCCGGGCACGCGCCGAGGCCTTTCAGATGGTCCGGGACGACCCGGGCCTCCGCCGCGCGGGAGGGCTGGCGCAGGCCGTGTCCTTGCGGTGGGGCGATTGGCTCGGCGCGGCCCCGGGCGAGGGTCGCCGGTCGGCTGGTGACAAGGACGACCGCAAGCGTCGCCGTCGCCGTCGTCGGAAGCGGGTCTGAGGGGGCGCCATGCCGGTTGTCCACCGCCAACTCGACATCGCCGCCACCCCCGCCCGCGTGTGGGAGGTGATCACCGACTTCGCGTCGTATCCTCGGTGGGTCCCAGCCTTTGAGGAGGCCGAGGTGCTGCGCGCAGACGCAGCGTCTTGGGAGGTGCGCTTCGTGTTTCGGCTGGTCCGTGCGTTCCCGTACACCATCCGCGCGTGGTCTCCGGCCCCGGGGCGATTGGAGTGGGCGCTGGTCGAGGGCGCCTTCCGCGCCAACGAGGGCGCGTGGGCGCTGAGCCCCCTGGGCGGCGGCGCAGGTTGCCGGGCAGACTACCGGCTGGACCTCCAGTTCGGCATGTTCGTGCCGGGCGCGCTGCAGCGCACCTTGGCCGACCGCCTCCTCCCCAACGCGCTCGACTCCCTCAAGGCGGCGGCGGAGGCGGCCCCCACGCCGGCAGCCGCGCCGCAATGAAGCGCCGCAGCCGGTGATGGATGGTCTCCGGCTGCTCGATGAGGGCGGCGTGGCTCGCGTCGGCCAAGACGAGCAGCTCGGCGCCAGGGATGGAAGCCGCGATGCGCCGTGAGCACCAGACAGGGGTGAACTGGTCGTTCTCGGCGGCCACGACCAGCACCGGCGCGGCGATCTCTCCCAGCTTCGGCCACGCGTCGTGCTCCTGCAGTGACCGGACGCAGCGCGTGAACACGCGGAAGTCCATCGAGGCGAGGTGGTCCAGGTAGGGCTGGAGGTCTTCGCGCCGGGTGTAGTACGGGTCCACCAGGCGCAGGCCGATGGCCCCCCACCACGCCACAGGGGAGCCAAGAAGGGGCCGAACCGCCTCTCCGGCCCGCGGCCCAAGGGCCCGCACCAAGCCGTCCACCGCCCGAAAGAACTGGGGTGACCGGGGGTTGTCGAAGAAGGTGGACAAGGTCTTGCCCGCGCTGCCGAGCATCAGCACCAGGCCGGCCGTCCGGCCAGGGGCGAGGGAGCCCGCCTCCAGCACGACCTGGCAGCCCATGCTGTGCCCCACCAGCAACACGGGCTCGCCGGCGCAGGCGGCGTCGGCCACCGCCCAGAGGTCCTGCGCGTGTCGGCGCACCGAGAGCGCCGTACTGCGCGCGTCGATGTCTCGGCTCGAGAGGCCGTGGCCCCGGTAGTCCCAGACCACGACGGTATTGGTGTCCCGGAAGGCGTCCACCAAGTACTTCCAGAAGAAGGTGCCGACGCCCACGCCGTTTGCGCAGAGGATCACCGGCCCGGACCCGACCGCCCGCCAGTGAAGGGCGATACCGTCGTCACTCTGCGTGAAACCGCTTCGCACCAATGTCATCCGTGTTTGAAGGCGGGGGGCGCGCCGCACAGCCTCATGAGCGCGCGGCCTCCGTCCGTTACTCTCTGCAACGCTGGCTGCCAAGAGGCCGCCAACGGAGGACCCATGAGCGGCTTCATGCCCCCCAATCCCGACGACGCCGAAGCCCTCCGCCTCGCCGAGCTCGCGCGCGCCCAGGACGAGCGCCGGACGTCGCCCCGCATCGACCTTCACGCCGAGGTCACGCTCGACAGCGAGACCAACTTCTTCCAAGGCTTTCAGGGGATCACCGAGAACATCTCCGACGGCGGCATCTTCATCGCCACCCTCAGCCCGCCCCCGCTGGGGGACCGCGTGGTCATGCACCTCGTGCTGCCCGGCGGCACTCCCTTCAGCTGCGAAGGCGTGGTGCGGTGGATCCGCACCAACGACGCGGACGAGCCGACGGGCTGCGGCGTGCAGTTCGGCGATCTCGACGGCCCGCAGGCCCGCCTCGTGCGCGACCTGATGTCCAAGCTCTCCCGCGAGCCGCTCTTCATGGACGTTTAGCCCTGGCGCAGCGGCGGCCGGTGGGGCAGGGGAGGTCATGCGCGAATCCTGGCGCGGCCTCCTCCGCCACCCGGCCGCTCCGGTCGTCGCCGGCGTCGTGGTCGGCGCGGCCTTTCGACTCTGGGTCGGCGCGCGCTACGCCGGCTGGGAGGAGAGCGACTACGGCAACCTCGCGATGATCCGCGGGGTGCTGGACGGCGGCTTCCTTCACTACGACATGAACCACATGCCCGGCTACTACGCCATGGGCGCCGCGGTCCTCGCCGTCGTGGGCGACGCCGTGGTCGCCGGGCGCGTCGTGTCCGGCGTTGGCGGGCTCGTCGCCCTCGCGGTGGGCGTGGTGCTCGCCCGGCGCATGGGGGGCCTGACGGCCGCCTGGCTCACGGCCGCGCTGCTCGCCGTTCAGCCCGAGTTCGCGCTCTACAGCGCGAGCCAGCTCCGCGAGCCCGCCTACATCGGCGCCGTCGCCCTCGCGGTCTGGTCCCTCACGGAGCGCCGCCTCGCCCGCGCCGGCGCCTTCGCCGCGCTCGCGTTCACCGTGCGCATGGACGCCGCGGTCGCCCTCGCGCCGGTGCTCCTGGTGCACGCGCTCGACGGCGGCCCCGGGCGCCTCGGCCGGGCCCTGCGCCTCTTCGGCCCGCTCAGCGCCACCGCCCTCGCCTGGGCCGCCTATTGCGCCTACGAGCACGGAACGCCCGTCTTCTTCGGCCACTCCGTCCAGGTCAACCTCGACACCGGCCTCGGCGCCGAACACAGCTCCCCGCTGGCGTGGCTGCACAACGGGCTCCGCATCCAGGCCGGTCTGCTCGCCGGCATGCTCCCCGCGCGCGTCGGCTGGTTCATCTGGGGTGGCGCCCTCGCCGGCGCCGTCCTCGCCCCGCCCGTGCGCGACAGCGTCCCGCGCACCGTCACCCTCGCGGCGGGCGGCCTCCTCGCCGTGTGGTCCGGCATCGGCCTCGTCGCCCAGCACGAGCCCACCCACAACCTCTATTGGAAGTGGATGATGCCCTCGGTCGCGTTCGTCGTGCCGCTTGGCGTCACCGGCCTCCTCGCCGCGCTCGCCCGCCTCCCGGTCGCCGCCCTCCGTCCCGCCGTTCTCGCCCTCGGGCTCGTCCAGGCCCTCGTGGCGTACCGCGCCGAAGGCGAGCGCCAAATCGCCCTCTCCGCCGCGCTCTACGGCCCGCAGCGCCGCCTCGGTGAGTGGATCGAGCGCTACGTGCCGCCCGAGACGCCGCTCCTCATCGACAACATCCCCCGCTGCTGGGTCGACCGCGTCCCCCACGCCCGTGAGATCCACAACTGGTTCGACCTCCCCCTTCCCGACGGCGATCCCGCCGCCTTCGGCGCCCATCTCCAGGCCCACCGCATCGCCTGGGTCCTGTGGTTCGCCGAGGACTGGACGCAAGCCCCGCGCTTCGCGCCCTTCCTCGCCGCCGGCGGCACCGTCTCCGTCGGCCCCGTGCGCCTCCGCGAGGCCGCGCGCGAGGACGGCTACGGGTGGATCCTCTACGCCGTCGAGGGCGCCGCCGACCCCACCGTCCTTGACGCGCCCGACCCCGGGGATTATGTGCGAGGCGCGTTGGGGGGGTAGCTCAGTTGGGAGAGCGCTAGAATCGCACTCTAGAGGTC
>JBEIVK010000172.1:0-7395 GCA_040373935.1 Alphaproteobacteria bacterium | reverse complement strand
GCCCGCGCCGCCGCCCAGACCAGCGCGGGCACGGCGCACGCCGCGAGCGTGGAGACCAGGCGCCCGGCGTCGGGCAGCAGCACGCCCTCTCGGCCGAGCCCGAGGCCCCGCGCAGCCGCGACGAGCAGCGGGTAGGCTGGCGGCGCGAGGGGCCAGCGCCCCCCGTTCGCGAGGTCTTCTGCGGTCAAACCCCAGATGGGCGCGTCGGGCCCGGCGGCGCCGGCCAAGCCAACCCCAGACGCGAGCGCGGCGCTCCCCGCGACCACCAGCGCGCCGAGCGCGAGCGGCGCTGCCCACCCGCCGCCCGGCGCGTGGGGCGCAGCGGTCAAGCCGCCCGGTCGGCGAACAGGACCGTCCAGCTCCCCGTCACGACCACCGTGTCGTCCTGCTTCAGGATGTCGCTGCGAAACTCGACGATGCCCTTCCCGCCTTTGCTCGAGGGCGTGCACGACACGACCTCCAGCCGCAGGCGGATCGTGTCTCCGAAAAACACCGGCGCCTTGTACTCGAAGACCTGCTTCATCAGCGCGAGGGTCGTGCCCTCGAAGATGCCGAGGGTCTGGCCGAGGCCGGTGCTGATCGACGCCGACAGCATCCCGTGGGCCACCCGCTGCTTGAAGGGCGTCGTCGCCGCGAACACCGCGTCGGTGTGGAGCGGGTTTGTGTCCCCGGAGAGGCCGGCGAAGGCGACGACGTCGGCCTCCGTGACCGTGCGCCCGCCGCTGGTGAAGAACTGCCCGACGGAGAAATCCCGAAAATGAAGGCCGCGCCGCATCGTTGCTCCTGTGCGCGCCCTCTCACCGGGTTGGACCGCTCCGTCAACCCGGCGGCCGGTTAGGCTGCGCCGCGGAGGGCCGATGTCCGAGCACGACCCCTGGGCGCATGTCCTGCGGCGCCTCGAAGAAGCGCTCGCCGACGCGGGGATCCCCGAGGGGCCCGCGCGCATCATCGTCCTGGAGGCCCTCCGGGGCGGGCTTGAGGCCGCGCACATCGTCGATGGCCTCGGCAGCAGCGCCTCCCGCGGGGTGGCCGAGGCGCCCCCCGTGTCCGTCGTGCCCGGCGGGCGAGACCCCCGCTCACCCCGGCGCCCGGGTCCTCCGCCGGATCTCCGCCTCGCCCCGCCTGCGGCCCCGCTCGGCCCGCGCAGCCCGGTGGAGGTCCCAAGCGCCGACGAGGCTGATCTCGACGCGCTTTTCGGCCCGGCGGCCGACGACTGGGCGGCCCTCGGCGCGACGCCCCCGGAGCCCGGCGGGCTCGTCGTGGCGGCAGAAGAGTGGGAGACGCTGGTGCGCGCGGCGGCCCCGTGGCCCTACCGGCTGCGCGTGGTGGACGGTCGCGCGGAGGTGCGCGGCGAGGGCCTGCCCACCGACGTCATCGCCGAGGGCAACACCTTGGATCTCACCGCCGCGTGCATCCAGGCGCGCGCGGTCGACGGCCTCGTCACCCTTCGCTTCGTCCGCCTCCGCGGACCGGCCTCCTGATGTCCTGGTCTCTCGCCACGCTGAACCTCAACGGCCTGCGCAGCGCCACCCGCAAGGGCTTCCGGGATTGGCTGGGCAGCGGGTCGCCCGATGTGCTGTGTCTCCAAGAGCTGCGCATCCAACGCGGAGAGATCGACGCGGCCCACGCGCCGCCCGCTGGCACCACCGCCGTCCAGGCCGACGCCGAAAAGAAGGGCTACGCGGGCAGCGCCGTGTGGTCCCGCCTGCCCGTGCTCGCGGCGCAAGTGGGCGGCGGCCATCCTGCCTTTGACGCCGAGGGTCGCCTCGTCCGGGTGGAGACGCCGCGGGCCGTCGTCTGGTCGATCTACTTCCCGTCCGGGAGCGCGGGCGAGCACCGGCAGGCGGTGAAAGACGCCTTTCTGCCGTGGGTGCAGGGGTTGCTCGCGGCCGACCTCCGCTCCGGCGCCCCCGTCGCCGTCTGCGGCGACGTCAACATCGCGCATACGGAGCTCGACATCCACGATCCGCGCGGCAACAAGAACAACAGCGGCTTCCTGCCGCACGAGCGCGCGTGGATGAGCGGCTTTCTCGCCGACGGCTGGGTGGACCTCTGGCGCGCGGCGCACCCGGGGGCCCGCGGGTACTCGTGGTGGTCCCAGCGCGGCGCCGCGCGGGCGAACGACAAGGGCTGGCGGCTCGACTACATCTTCGCGAGCCCGGCCCTCGCCGACACCCTGGAGTCCTGTGACATCGTGGGCCGAGATCCGGCCCTGTCCGACCACTGCCCCGTCGTCGCGCGCTTCCGCTGAGGGGCGTCGCGCGCGGCGCCAGGCGGCTCAGCCCGCGGTGGGCACCAAGACCAAGGTCGTCAGGAAGGGGATGCCGGAGCCGTTGCCGCTCTGGATGCCCGTCGCCGTCACCGTCGCCGTGCCGCCGGAGGCCCAGGTCTTCGTGGCGTTGTCCACCGCGAAGATCTCGACCGTCTGCCCTTCCGTGAGGCCGAAGGTGCCCTCCACCGAGAAGGGCCACGCCGGGCTCAGCACGCCGTCGTAGTTGCCAAGGTGGAACATGGCGACCGGCGTGCCGGACAGCGTGTCGAGGGGCACGCCGGCAGAGGCCGGGTCCACCGAGACAGCGGCGAAGTACACCTCGCCGTAGTCCGTGGTGTACAGGCCCTCGGTGAAGCCCGCCGGGTCTGCCTGGACCGTGAGCACGCCGCTCGTGACGGCCCCCGCGGCGTTGATGTCGCGGCGGGCGTCGTAGGGGACGACGACCATCGGCACCGGCAGCGTGCGCGACTCGTCCGCGCCGAGCGTGACCAGCCCCGTCGGCACGGCGACCGAGGTGTCCCCGGGCGTCACGGCCTGGAGGCTGTGGGTCGCGCCTTCGACGCCTTCGAAGCGGAAGCTGCCGTCCGCCCCCGATTCGGCGGTGCGGCAGACGTGGTAGCACAGCTGCATGCGCAGCCCGGAAACAGGGTTGCCGCTGGTGTCCACTGCCGCGCCCACCAGCACGGCGTTCGCGTCGGCGTCGGTGTCCGCGTCGGCTTCGGTGGCGGTGTCGTCCTTTGCGTCGCCCCCGGCGCAGGACAAGGCGAAGAGGACGGCGAGCGGAAAGAGGGCACGGCAGGACATGGGCACTCCGGTCGAGGCCGCGAAGATAGCATCCACCGAAGCCTCTGGCAGGTCCGGCCGTGGACGGGCGGGCTGCCTCAGCGCGCGTGCTTCACGAAAAGGTCTGCCAAGCGGGGCATGGCGGCGCCGATGTGCTCCACCGCGACGCCGCGCAGGCCTTGGTAGGCCTTCACCAGCGTCGGGTGCGGGCTCCGCTGCGCGCGGGCATCCGTGATGGCGAGCAGGGCGTTGGCCGTGTCCAGCTTGCGCGACACGAAGAAAGACCGCGGGTCCTGGCCTTTGGCCTGGCACTCCTGCCAGAGCGGGTCGGTCGCGCGCGCGAAGTCGTCGAGGAGCGCGTCCATCGACTGGGGCACCATCCCGGGCCGTGCGCCCTTCACGGCCTTGTAGGCCGCCTTGATCGCGAGCCCCGACAGGCCGGACTTGGCGTCCACCTCGGCTTCGAGGAGGGCCACGCAGTCCTCGATGACGAGCCGGCGGCGGGCGGGATCCGAAACGACCGTGACGAGCGAGCCCATCGGCACTCCAGAGAACAGGACGAGGGGAGGGGAGACGGCGGCCCGGCCGGCAGCCGCCGTCACTCCAGGGTGATGCCGTCTTCGTAGCCCGGGCAGAGCTGCACCCGGTTTTTGGCGCCCAGCTCGACCGCCCAGGCGTTCGCGTACATGCGGCCGTAGCAGGACCAGCCGCCAGACTGGCCCAGCGCCTTCTGCACGCAGGCGAGGCTCTTTTCCCAGTCGCGGTCGTTTTGGATCTTGATGATGTTCGCCCCGGGCGCGCGCGGCGGCGCGGCGTCCTTGACGTAGGACTTGAGCCAGAAGGGGATGGCCTCGCAGAGCACGTCGGCCGCTTCCTGGCGCGGGGAGGACTTCAGCACCGCGAGCAGGACGTCCCGCACCTCGGCGTCCTCCTCGAGCGCGAAGGCGCGCTCCCGGAGGCAGGCGATGGCCTCGGGGCGCTTCGTGCCCTGGTAGGCTTGGATGGCCTTTTTCCGCACCGCGGGCGAGGCGTCCGTCATCATCGCCTTGCAGAGCATCGCGTCCGACTCGGGGACGTTGCTCTGCTTGAGGCCGGCGAGGGCGGCGCCGCGCACCTCGCCGTCGGTGTCGTTGGCCATGGCGTCTTGCAGGGCGGCGATGGCGTCCGGGTCAGCAATGCCGCCGAGCGCGTCGGCCGCGGCGGCGCGCACCGGCGCGGCGTCGGCCTTGAGCAGGGTGAGGAAGTCCGCCTTGAAGGACTTGTCCCCGCCGACCGCCGCGAGGGCGCGTGCCCGAATGTCCGGCTCTCCCGCGCCCGCTGCGATGGTGATGAGGCCCTTCCGGGCCGCAGGGGCCGGGATCTTGCCGAGGGCGACGACGGCCTCGAGGCGGTTCGGCAGGTCGGGCCGGGCGACGGCCTCGGCGAAGCAGGCCGCGATGCTGTCCTTGGTGGCGCCCTGGATGCCCTCGGCGATCGCAGCGTCCCAGCCCTTCTCGACCGACGCGATCTCGGTGCAGAGGCAGGTGTCGACGTCGGCGTCCACGATCTCCTTCACCTTGGTGGCGGCGTAGCGCCGCACGCCCTCGTCCTTCATTTGCAGGCCGCGGCAGATCGTCTTCCAGTTTTGCTTGCCCATCGCGGCGTCGATGTCCATCTTCGACACGCGCTGGGGCGGAACCTCGCAGCCGAGGGCGAGGAGGATGGGGAGAACCAGGGACGCGCGCATGGGGACCTCGGGCCCAGAGGGCCGGTTGCCCATGCTACCGGGGTCCGGCGCGCGCATCAAGCCCCGCCGGCGATTGGCCGCTTGTCGCCCAGCGGTGTAGGGGGAGCGGGAGAGGTTTCCGATGCGTCGTCTGTCCGTTGCTGGTCTGTGCGCTGTCGGCCTGTGCGCGGGGCTCGCCCTCGGCGCGTCGGCCCCTGCTTTCGCCCAGGACGACACGGGCTCCGACGGCGTCGCCGAAAACGAAGTCTCCGACTGGAAGGCCGGCGACGACGGCTGCGCCACGGCTCCCGCCTCGGTGGGCGGCGCGGTGCTCGGCTTCGTCGCCCTCGCCGGCCTGCTCCGCCGCCGCGCCCGCTGAGGCCACGGCCGGCCCGCCGGGCGCCGGTCAGGGGGCCGCTTCGCGGAGCACCTCGGCGATGAGCGCCACCATCGGGGCCGCATCTGCGGCGTCCAGGCTGGCGTATGCCAGTCGGATGGCCCCTGCTTCGGGGTGGCTCACCACGCCCACTCCCCGCCCCAGCAGGCGCCGGCGCAAGGCCTCCGCGTCTCCCGGCACCGGCAGCAGGCAGAAAAACCCGCCGTGAAAGGGCAGCGGTTGGAGCCCGTGCGCGCGCAACGCCGCCCGCAGCGCCTCGCCGCGCGCCCGAATGAGGCTGCGAAGCGCCTCCACCTCGGCCGGCCCAGACGGTTCCTCCAAGGCTGCGAGCGCGGCGAGCTGGCTCGGGTGCGGGCAGGACGACACGGTGGCGCGCAGCAGCCCCATCGCCTTGTCCTCGAGCACCTCCGCCGCCTCTCCGCCCACGCCGACCGTGAAGAAGCCGACCCGGCCGCCGAAGAAGAACAGCTCCTTCGTCGCGCCGTCCAGCTTCACCGGCAGGACCCGTGGCCCGCCGTGCCGCACGAACGCGCCGAACAGGCTCGTCGCCTGTCGGCTCTCGTCCCACACCATGTGCGCGTAGGCGTCGTCCAGCAGCACCGCCAGCGGCACGGGCGTCTGGGCCACCGCCGCCACGAGGCGCGCGGCCTCATCGGGGCTGGGCACGTAGCCCAGCGGGTTCGAGGGAAAGTTGAGGATCAGCACCGCAGGGCGGTCCAGACACGCGAGGCGCGCCGCCAGCGCGTCCACCGCCAGCGCGCCGCCCGCGAGCACCGGCACCCCTTCGACGGCCGCGCCGCGGCGCATCCCGAAGATGTGGCGGTAGTTGCCCCAGCCGGGCGCCGGCGCGAGCACCGGCGTCCCTGCGTCGGCGAACAGATCCGCCGCCAACGCCAGCCCGTGCGTGATGCCCACCGTCACGAGCGGTTGCCCCACGGCCTCCGGTGCGCCCTCCGCGCAGATCCGCGCCCGCCACGCCGCGCGCAGCGCCAGCTCGCCCCCCTGGCGCCCGTAGAGCACGCCCCGCGACAGCGGCCCCAGCACCCGCGCCATCGCGGGCAGGGGAAGCGCGCCCCCGTGGCCGTCGGTGAGCTGCCCGATCGTCGCGTTGAACCGGCAGCCTGCCGCCTCCGCGGCTTGGGCCGGAACCCCGCGGGGGTAGAACGCCCGGCGCCCGAGCCCCGACAGCAACGCGGCGGCGGCCGGGTGTGCGGCCTCCAGGCGGGTGTTCAGCCGGTCTGCCGGGTCGCTCGTCATCGGTCCTCCGCGACCGGCCGGCCGCATTCTGGGATACTCCGGGGGCATGCCCGCCGTCCAGCCGCCCATCCTCACGCCGCCTGTCGACGACTTTCGCGTCGCCGACGCCCCGTTCTACCTGCCGGTGGGCGGCGAGGTGGCGCTCTTCGAAAACGCCTTCCGCGCGCACATCCCGGTCCTCCTCAAGGGCCCCACCGGCTGCGGCAAGACGCGCTTCGTGTCGTACATGGCCCACCGGCTCGGCCGGCCGCTCGTCACCGTCGCCTGCCACGAAGACCTCAGCGCGTCGGACCTCGTCGGCCGCTACCTCCTGCACGGCGATGACACCGTCTGGGTCGACGGCCCGCTCACCGCCGCCGTCCGGCACGGCGCCATTCTTTACCTCGACGAAGTCGTCGAGGCGCGCAAAGACACCCTGGTCGTCATCCATCCCTTGACCGACCACCGCCGCATCCTCCCCATCGAGAAGCTCGGCGCCCTCCTGCACGCCCCCGACGACTTCCTCCTCGTCGTCAGCTACAACCCCGGCTATCAGTCCGTCGTCAAGGACTTGAAGCAGTCCACGCGCCAGCGCTTCGTCGCGCTCGACTTCGGCTATCCGCCACCCGACGTCGAAGAGGCCGTGGTGGCCTCCGAAGCCGGGGTGGACCCCGCGTTGGCCCGCCGCCTCGTCGCGTGCGCCGCCCGCATCCGCAACCTCACCAGCCGCGGCCTCGAAGAGGGGGTTTCCACGCGGCTCCTCGTCTATGCCGGCCGCCTCGTTCGGCTCGGCACCCCGCCCGCGGACGCCGCCGCGGCCGCCTTCGAGCGCGTCCTCACCGACGATCCCGACTTGCAGTCCGCCATCCGCGAGGTCGTGGCCGACTTCTTCTGAAGCGCGCGGGCGGTCTGGGCGGCTGCCGGCGCGCGGCGCCGGCACCGGGCCCGTCCGCGGGTCGCGGCCACCCGGCCGCGCCGAGATAGGGCGAGCGGCGGGTGGGG
>JBEIVK010000291.1:0-5260 GCA_040373935.1 Alphaproteobacteria bacterium | reverse complement strand
CCCGCCGGCCCCCGCGCTCGCCACGGGCCTGTCGCAGTGGCCGGTGCGGCTCGTCCGCACGCTGCCGGACACCCAGCCGCCGCGCGCGATCCTGGGCCTACCGAGCGGCCAAGAGCTGGTGGTGAGCCCGGGCTCGATGGTGCCAGACCACGGCCTCGTCGTGATGGCGGTGGGCCGCGACAGCGTGCAGCTCGCCAAGGTCGACGCCAAGGGCGACAGCGCAGCCGTGTCGATGGTGACGCTGGCGGCGCTGTACTAGGCGCAGCGAGCGGCGGGCTCTCCACCCCCATCCACGCCGCGGGGCGCTGCAGGGCGCGGCGCCCGCCGTGGGCCGGACACGCAGGGCGGATCGCGAACCGCGCGGGGCCCGGGGCCACGCGGCCGGCGCCGGAGCGGCCCCCTGGCCAGGGGCGATCGCGCCCGAAGCTGCTCACGGGGGACGACGAAGACGACGACCGGCGCGGGCAGCGCTCCGGCGATCGGACGGCGCGGGCAAAAAAGATCGTCGCCCCCCCTCATGCGCCGGACGGGCGGATCCGTCCCGGGGAGTGTCCAGACAGAACACCCTCGCAGGAGCCCACCATGACCGCCGCCTCCCGCTTCTTCGGCCCGACCGTCCTCCTCGCCGCCCTCACCGCCTCCGGCGCGGCCCTCGCGGTCCCCGGCGAGATGCGCATCGCCCACGAGAAGTCCGCGGTCTACTCCACCGGCAGCGTGGTCGGCTTCGAGCCCGCCTACCTCGACGGCGAGCGCGTGTGGGTCTCCGGGCCCTTGGGCTCTCTCAACACCGGCGGCGCGCTCGGGAGCGGCACCTTCGGCATCCAGACGCCGACCGGCATGGCCTGGGTGAAGGTCGACAGCCGCGTCTCGGCGCACAGCTTCGTCACCCTCCTCAACAACGCGAACGCCGGCGCCACCGCCGGGGTCGTCGTCGTCGGGGGCACCCCGGTCCTCGCCATCGGCGTCGACGCGCCGGGCCGGGCTGCCATCCAGGCGACCCAGGTCGCCGGCGCCACCCCGGCGCTCGACCGCGAGTCCGGCCTCGGCATGTTCCGCGCCGCGGTGGACCTCTCCTCCGTCACCACCAAGGCCCGCGCCGGCATGCCCGCCCGCATCTCGCCCCGCGCCGCCTTCACCGGCGTCGTTCAGTTCGAGGGCGCCGGCATGGCCTGGATCGACGAGGGCTGGCTGCACTTCGAAGAGACCGGCACGCTCACGCTGCCGGCGGCCGACACGGTCGAGCCCAGCGCGACCGGCAGCCTGCGCCTCACGGAGAGCGCGTTCACGCAGGTCAAGTTCGGCCTCGCGGTCCCCCTCACCGACGACGGCAGCGTCACCGTGGACGCCGACGGCGTGACCTTCGACGGCCACCTCGCCTACGCCGGCAGCGACACGAGCGGCATCGACCTCACCGACGGCGAGCGCGCGGCGCTGGCTGACGGCAGCCTCGCTCCCCTGCGCCTGGGCGACGACGGCCATCTGGCGGTGACGCGGGACGGCATCTACGAGGCCACGTCGGCCACGGCGAACGGCGGTGTCACCCTCGACAGCGCGGGCGTGCTGGAGCTGCTGCCCAGCGGCGACGTTGAGGTGGACTTCGGCGTGCTGCGCGCCCTGGACTCCATCCAGGACGCCGGCGGCACCGGCGGCTGGCTCACCCTGGAGACCGGCCACCTCGCGGCGGGCAGCTCGCTCATCCCGCGGCCCGAGGCCCGGCCGCTGGCCTACGGCGCGGACGGCCAGATCGAGCTGAGCCCGGCCAAGATCACCCTCCCCGCTGCGGTGTACACCAGCGTCGACGCCACGGGCCAGGTGAAGACCGGCCTCACCCCCTGGGCTGGCTTCGGCCGCTGACCGCGCCCGCCTCCCCCCGCGCGCCGGGGGAGGCGTTGCGGAGGGGGCCCGCCCCCTCCGCCCCCAAAGAAGCCCGCCCCAGACCGACCGGTTCTCCCGGCCGGGCCTGGGGCGGCGGCGCGTTGGGGATCAGCCCTTGCGCTTGGAGAACGAGAAGAAGTCGGTGACCGTCTCGAGCAGGCCGGCCTTGTCGGCCCCCGCGAGGGCTTCGAGCTCGCCCGGGTCGAGGAGGACGGCGCCGCAGTGGGGGCAGACCTCAATCTCGATGCCGCGGAACAGCTGCGTGTCCATCTTGGTGCCGCACTTGCCGCAATGGAGATGGTGGAGGGCCTTGAGGTCCGCGGCGGCCTGGGCGGCAGCAGCGGCGTCCATCTCGGCCTTGAGCTTCTGGAGCTTCAGCTTGTCCTCATCGGAGAAGTACTTCTCTTCGAGGTCGATGCCTTCGGGGGTCTGGGACACGGAGCACCTCGGCGGGGCGGGACACATGGATAGCGGGCTGCGGCGCCGGGATCAAGGGCAAAGCCTGCGCCGTGGCACAGGAGGCCGCGCGGACCTTCACATTTCTTCGGGGTTGCCCCCCTTCCCTTCGGGGCCGCGCGGGGTCAGGATGAACAGGCGGGGGTTCTGATGGATGCGTGACCGGGCGGCCGGCACGATGCACCCCAACCTCACCGAACGGAGCCAGTCATGCGCATTCCTCGTCTCTTCGCCCTCGTGTTCATCCCGGTCGGGCTCGCGGCCGGCGCCGTCGCCTTCGCCCGCGGGCCGCACGGCGATGCCCACGGCCCGCACGGAAACGGTGGTTTCGGGCCGAGCGCCCGGTTCCTGCAGATGGTCGCCGGGCTGGATCTCAACGCCGACCAGCAGGCCAAGGTCTCCGCGATCCGGGCGGCGGCGCGGGAGGAGATGCGCGCGGGGATCGAGGCCCACGTGGCGGACGGGGACGCGCTCGTGGGCGCCGTTCGCGCCGGGCAGCTCACGCGCGAGGCGGTGCACGCGAAGGTGGCGGAGCGCGCGGCGGAGCGGGAGCAGCGCGCGCACGCCATCGCCGACGACCTGTTCGACCTCTACGAGACGCTGAGCCCGGCGCAGCGGGCGGCGCTCGCCGATGAGATGGAGGAGCGCCTCGCCCACGCCGAGGAGCGCCTGGACGCGGGCGCGCCGGGGGCGAGCGGGCCGCGCAAGGGCGGGCGCTGACGAATGTTCCGCGTTCTCGTCGTGGACGACGACCCGGGAATCGGGTCCTTGTTGGCCGAATACCTGGGCGGGCACGGCTTGCGGGTCGAGCGCGCCACGGACGGTCCGCAAGGGCTCGCCCGGGCCCGGGCGGGGGACGTGGACCTCGTGGTGCTGGACCTCACGCTGCCCGGCCTGGACGGGCTGGAGGTGCTGCGACGATTGCGCGCGGACAGCGCGCTGCCGGTCATCGTGCTGACGGCGCGCGGAGACGACGCGGACCGCATCGTCGGCCTGGAGCTGGGCGCAGACGACTACCTGCCGAAACCGTTCAACCCGCGAGAGCTGCTCGCGCGAATCCGCTCGGTGCTGCGGCGCAGCGCGCCCGCGGGGCCGGAGGACGGCGCGCCGGCCTTGGTGGGGGCGGGCATCCGGGTGGACCCGGCGCGCCGCGAGGTGACGGTGGATGGCGCGGCCGTGGACCTCACGACGACGGAGTTCGACCTCCTGCGGGCGCTGGTGGCGGCCGCGGGGCGGGTCATCCCGCGGGAGAACCTGATGGAGCGGGCGCGTGGAGAGGACTACGCCGCGTTTGAGCGGAGCGTCGACGTGCACATCAGTCACCTACGGCGCAAGCTGGGGGACGACCCGAAGGCGCCGCGCCGCATCAAGACCATCCGCGGCGTGGGCTACCTCGTGCCCCGGGACGCCGGATGAGCCTGCGCGTGCGCTTGATGGCCGCCCTCGGCGCGCTGCTGCTGCTCGCGTTCGGGGCCGGGCACGCGCTCGTGGCGGGGGCGGTGCTCGGTCCATTGGTGCGGCAGTTGGGCGAGGAGCGCGCGCGGCTGGCGGTGGCGTTGGCGCGGGCGGCCGAGGCGGACCCCGCGGAGGCTGGCCCGGCGGTCCAGGCCGAGGCCGCCGACTGGGGGGTTGAAGCCCGCATCCTTGCGGATCCAGGGCCGCCGCCGCCACACCGGCCGCGCCCGCGGGAGCTGCACGTAGACGGGCGGGCCGTGCGGGTCGCGCGGGGCCCGCGGGCGCCGGTGGACGTGCCGCTGGCAGGGCCGGGGCTCGACGGGGCGGTGCTGCGGGTCTGGTTCCCCACGGACCTGGACGGGCCGCCGCGCGCCGTGGGGCTCGGCCTGCTCGCGC
The DNA here is from genome assembly GCA_040373935.1 of Alphaproteobacteria bacterium. Taxonomy (GTDB): domain Bacteria; phylum Myxococcota_A; class UBA796; order UBA796; family UBA2385; genus JBEIVK01. Next base: position 1,078 of record JBEIVK010000291.1, on the reverse strand, counting down.
TCCTCGGCCTGGCGACCGCGGGGGCCTTCGGCCTCGTGCACTGGAGCCTGCGCCCGCTGGACGTGGCGCGAGACGCGATGCGCCGCGCCGCGGACGGGGACCTGGCTCATCGCGCGCCCGAAGGGCAGGACGCCGCAGGGCAAATCGCCGCCCTGTTCAATCGCATGACGGCGCGGGTGCAGGCGCTCCTCGACGACCACCGGGCGCGCACGGCGGGCATCAGCCACGAGCTGCGCACGCCGCTCACCCGGCTGCGCCTGCAGACAGAGCTGCTGCGAGAGGCGTTGGAGGGGGCGCCGTTGGCGGAGCGCGGGGCCGTGCAGCGGCGCCTCGACGGCATCGACGCGGAGGCGGACGCGCTCGCCCGGCTCACCGAGGAGCTGGTGGAGCACAGCCGGCTCGAGCTGGGGGCGGATGGCCTTCTGCGCCAGCCCACCGCCTTCGGGCCGGTGGCGGCAGCGGCGGTGGAGGCGGCGCTCGCCTCCCGGACGGAGCACCGCGTGGAGGTGGACGTTGCCGCCGGGCTGGTGCTGGACGCGGACCCGGTGCGCTTGCGGCGGGCGATGGACAACCTGCTCGGCAACGTCGTGCGGCACACACCTCCGGGGACGGTGGCGACGGTGCGTGCCCGGGCCGGGGCCGCGGGCATGGCCAGCATCACCGTCGAGGACGATGGTCCGGGCGTGCCGGAAGCGGAGCTGCCCTCCCTGCTGCAGCCGTTTCGGCGCGGGGAGCGCGCACGGGCAGAGACCCCGGGGCTGGGCCTCGGCCTGCATCTCGTCGCACAGATCGTCGCGGCGCACCGCGGCCGCCTGTCCGTGGACGCGCGGCCGGGGGGTGGCTTGCGGGTGGTGCTCGCTTGGCCGCTCGCGGGGTGACGCTCCGCAGGGGCGCAGGGACCGGGCAAAAAAGAACCCGCCCCCGGAGCTTTTGCTCGACGGGGGCGGGAGGGGGTGGCCGGCGACAACCTACTCTCCCACAGCGTGGCCGCTGCAGTACCATTGGCGCCTTGAGGCTTAACTTCCGTGTTCGGGATGGGAACGGGTGGGACCCTCAGGCTATCGTCACCGGCCAAAAT